>CAZDAB010000103.1:0-9043 GCA_964502855.1 uncultured Desulfobacteraceae bacterium
TCCTTTCGATCAAAGGACGTCTGAAACAAAATACTCAAATTTTCAAAGCAACGCCTAACGGCACAGAGCCAAACTATCCCATGGTTGTCCTGATTAACGGAGGAAGTGCCAGTGCATCGGAAATCGTTGCCGGTGCACTTCAGGACAATAAGCGCGCCCTTATACTGGGAACCACTTCCTTTGGAAAAGGCTCGGTCCAGACCGTGGAGCCCTTAAGAGACGGTTACGGCCTAAAATTGACCATCGCCAGATATTATACACCCAGCGGGCGGTCGATCCAAGCCAAAGGGATTGAGCCTGATATAATTGTAACTAACACAGTTATGGATAAGGATGAGATGGGTGACGGTGACCGTGGAATAAGAGAAAAGGATCTTAAAAATCATCTCGAAGCAATTCCCGATCAAAGTCAAGACGTCCAAACAGAATCCGGGGAAAAAGAAGGGGACAAAAAGAAACCGAAAATCAACGCCCCTGAAAATAGATACGGTCATCTTAATGTCGAGCAATTGTTATCTGACAACCAGGTTACGCGCGCCCTTGACATCCTTTTAAGTTATGAAATTTTCAAGCATAGCAACAAGTAACCCATGGGTAAAAGAAAAATTCGGCGGCAAAACATACCCAAAAGAAAACCGAGCAAAAAAAGGTCCCAAAAAATCATTTTAATGAGGGCCGTTGCCGGACTTGGCGTTCTGATAATTCTTGTCATTGTTGCCGGTGTTCTTGTCCGTCACTTATTATTGCGAAAGCGCCCTATAAAACCCGTTGTAAAACCCCAGGCAATAAAAATACCCCGGTTTGAAGTCTATCCTGAAAAGGAGGTGCCGCCTCATAAACCCATATCAAAACCGGTGCCCGGAATACCAAAAAAGTTGCCTAAAATAGCTATTATTATCGATGACATCGGCTATGATAAAGAAATAGTGGAAAAATTCCTCGGACTGGATGCGGTTTTGACGTTTTCCATACTTCCTTACAGCCCTTTTCAGAAAGGCATTGCCAAGTCCATCCATTCAAAAGGGCTCGACGTAATGCTTCATCTTCCCATGGAACCCAATGAGTATCCCATAGTTAATCCGGGGCCCGGAGCGCTTCTGACCTCAATGTCTCCGGATCAACTCATCAAACAGCTCGACAGGGACCTGGATTCTTTTCCTTTTATTCAGGGGGTAAACAACCACATGGGCTCAAAAATGACAACGGTTTCTACCCAGCTATACCAAATTTTTTCTGTTCTGAAAAAACGGAAGCTATTTTTTATCGACAGCCGTACCACAACCGAAACATTATGCAAACCATCCGCTCTTTTATTACAGGTACCTTTTGCGCAAAAAGATGTGTTCCTTGATCATATCCAAACAGCCGATTTTATCCGAAAACAAGTGTGCCGGCTCATACATATTGCCAATAGTCATGGCGAAGCCATCGGCATCGCACACCCTCATGAAGTTACGTATGATGTTCTTCGGGAAGTACTCCCTGAATTGAAAAAAAATGCGATTCTGGTTCATGCTTCCGACGTGGTGCATATTGGGACATAGGGCCTTGGCCCCATAAGTGCTAAGTTATTTTTTATGCCGGAAGGACTGTAGAAGGTTTACTGAAAAAGATGAACATCCAACATCGAACGTCCAACATCGAATGGTGAATGAAAGACAAAAACAAGGGCAAGAATTTCATTAAAAAAACTCAGGGGCTTCGCCCCAATTGGAATAATTTGAAGAGCGAAGCGACATCATTATTCGACGTTCGACGTTCAATGTTCGATGTTGGACGTTCATTTTTTAATATTTACAAAACAACATAGCGCTTATAATGATGGGTGAGCTTGTCCTGAACGAAGTTGAAGGAATGAAAAAAAGCGTTACACACAAAATACCGCCTATAGATTTTGATTTTAGGCAGTTAGAAATATTTTGCAGAGTGGTTGAACTAGAAAGCTTTTCAAAAGCCGCTGATGCTGTTTTCCTGGCACAGCCTTCGGTCAGCGAAAGGATAGCCACCCTTGAGGACAGGGTCGGGACTCAACTTCTGGATCGCCTGGGCAGGCAGGTGGTTCCAACTGCGGCGGGCAAACTTCTTTACAAACATGCGTGTTTGTTGCTGGATATGAAAAAGCATGCATGCAATGAGATGCAGGGTTTTCTCGGAACCAAAAAAGGGGAGATTCATATCGGCGGCAGTACCATTCCCGGAGAATATATATTTCCTAAAATATTAGAAAACTTTCGCAAAAAGCATCCGCTTGTGACGGTTGCATTGACGATCTCAGACACGAGTGACATCGAACAACGGGTTATGAATGGTGATTTCGAGCTGGGCGTGGTTGGATCGAAAAGTACGAATGACAGCCTCATATGTCGCGAGCTGTGGAAAGATGAACTGGTATTGGCTATTCCCACCAGGCATAAATGGGCCGGCAAAAATCAAGTTCACTTTGAAGATTTATCTAAAGAACCGTTTATTTTAAGGGAGACCGGTTCGGGCACGCTGAAAATCATCAAAGAGTATCTTAAGGTGCCGCACGCAAAGGAAATCAATACCCTTAATATCGTAGCGCGTTTGGGTTCCTCTACAGCAGTCAAAGAAGGGATAAAGTCGGGACTTGGCATATCGATTCTGTCTTTAAGAGCCCTTGAAACGGAACTTAAAACAGGAATACTTAAGGCTGTAAAAATAGAAAATCTTACCATGCTGCGAAAATTTTATCTGATCAGGGATAAAAGGAGAAACGTTTCACCACTGTGTAACGCCATGCTCGATTTTTTGATTGCCACTTCAGAAAAATAAGGTGTTTTTCCTCTTACCCTGCCCCAAGTTTAAATCATAGCTTTTGGTAATCATGAAAGACATATAAAATGAAAACAAAGACCGGTTTTTTGCTTCTGGTGTTCATATCCTGTTTTACAGGATTTGCCGGTGTAACTTCCTTTGCCGCCGGTAAAATCAAGGTTTCGGTCAGTGTATTGCCCCAGGCCTATTTTGTAGAAAGGATCGGAGGAGACAGGGTCGAAACCCAGGTCATGATTCCTGTGGGCGCAAGCCCCGCCACCTATGAACCCACTCCACAGCAACTTGTAATGCTCATGGATTCAAGGCTTTATATTAAAGTGGGAGTGCCGACATTCCCTTTTGAAATAAAGCATTTTAATTCGATAATAGAAAAAAACAAAAAGATGGTTGTCGTAAACATGTCGGATGGCGTAACATATCGCTCGTTTCCATTTCAGCAAAATGTAAAAGATCCTCATGTGTGGGTTGCCCCTTATACAGTAAAGATGGCTGCCGAAAACATCTATAATGCCTTATCGAAGATCGATCCGTTCCATAAAGGTTACTATAAAAATAATCTTGATCTGTTTTTAGCGGATATTGCAAGATTAGATAACGATATTAAGACCATTCTTGCCGGCAAAACCGGGTGTCACTTTATGGTCTTTCATCCTGCCTGGGGCTATTTTGCGGATCAGTATGGTTTAAAACAGCTCTCCATAGAACTGGGAGGAAAAACTCCAAACGCATCCAACATCAAAAAAATGATAGATACCGCCAGGGAAAAAGGTATAAAAATCATTTTTACACAAAAGGGTTTTGATAAAAAAAATGCAGAAACCATCGCCCATGAAATCCACGGAAGGGTTGTGGAAATAGATCCTTTAGAGAAGAACTGGCTGAAGAATATGCAGAAAATTGCAGAAACCTTTTCCCGGGCTTTAAAAGAATAGCCATGAAAAAACTGATTGAAATCAAAGTGCTATCTTTCGGTTATGGAGATATACGTGTTTTGGAAGATATTGATCTGGATATCTTCGAGCAGGATTATCTTCTGGTAATCGGTCCCAATGGAGGGGGTAAGACGACCCTCCTTAAACTTATACTGGGAATCATTGAACCATGGAGCGGATCCATCACCTTTAATAAAGATATTTCCAACAGATTGGGCTACGTACCTCAATCTTCAAGTTTTAATAAAAATTTTCCAATAACTGTGTTTAATATGGTCCTTACAGGATGTATAAATTCAGGAAATTTTCTGAAAAGGTATCGGAAAGAGGATATCGAAAAAACTGAAGAGATCTTAGAGCAAGTGAACTTATATGCTAAAAGAAATGAAAATCTCAATAACCTTTCCGGCGGCCAGCTCCAGAGATCTCTTATCGCCCGATCTCTGGTTTCAGATCCTGCGGTACTGCTTCTGGATGAGCCGACGGCATCTATCGACATAAGCTCAAAGGTAAACTTGAAAGATTTTCTAAACCAACTCAATGAGAAAATGACCATTGTTGTCGTAACCCACGACCCGGCGGCTTTTGCCCGGGCTTACACTCATATTGCCTGCATAAACAAAAACCTGTATCCCCATGGAAAGGGAGAATTAAATACCCAGGTTCTGGAAAAGGTATATGGCTGCCCCGTGGAACTATTAGGCCACGGTATTCCTCATACCATTTTAAAAAATCATGACTGATATGCTAAACATCTTATCATACGAATTTATTCAAAACGCGATACTGGCCGGCTTTCTGGCAAGCATTGTCTGCGGTCTGATCGGCCCCTTTATTGTTGCAAGGAAGATGGTCTTTATCAGCGGAGGCTTAAGTCACACCGCCTTTGGAGGACTGGGAATCGCCTACTGGATGGGTGTGAATCCCCTTTACGGCGCCACTGCCTTTGTCTTATTTTCTGCGGCAGGAATTGGGCTTTTGGAAAATAAAACAGAGAAAAATGATCTTCTTATCGGAATATTATGGGCCGTGGGCATGGCCATCGGGATTGTTTTTATCCATCTCACACCGGGATATGCCCCGGATCTAATGACCTTTCTGTTCGGCAATATCCTGACCGTACCCCGCTCGGATATCGTCATCATGTCAATTCTGGTGTTATTTGTGACGGTGTCTGTTCTGATATTTTACAAAGGTCTTGTCTCAATTTCATTTGATGAAGAATACGCAAAGACAAGGAAGTTGCCGGTAAGATTTTTACATATCGGGCTGTTGCTCCTTATAGGCCTTGCGATTATAACCATGATTCAGGTCGTGGGTATCATCCTTGTGATCGCCCTTTTGACCATTCCTGTGGCCATTGCTGAAGAGTTGTCCATAAATTTCAAACGGATTATGATTATTTCAATACTTTTGGGAATATCGATTTGCTGGTCAGGTCTCTTTGTTTCCTATTACATAGAATTCCCTTCCGGAGCATCCATAATTCTTATCGGTAGTATTCTTCTGTGCCTGCTCAAAATAATAAAAAAATCAATAGAATTTTTTCAACATACATCGCTTATTTCGTAATGTGCTTTGGAGATTAAACAAAAAATGTCTGAGCCTATTTATCTGGATTATAACGGAACAACACCTGTGGACGCTCAAGTAATAGAGGCCATGGGGCCGTTTTTGGAAACAGAGTTTGGTAACCCTTCAAGCAGTCACTGGTACGGCATTGTTCCTAAAAAGGCGGTTGAAACCGCACGCAGACAAGTCGCAGGACTTCTGGATTGCAGCCCCGGTGAAATCATATTTACAAGTGGCGGCACTGAATCTAATAACCATGCCATTACGGGAATTGCCCGTGCTTTTCGTGCAAAGGGAAACCACATCATCACAAGCCGGATTGAGCACCCGGCAGTTCTGGAAGTATGCCGCTTTCTGGAAGATTTTGGATTTGAAACAACGTTTCTTCCGGTAGATGAGTATGGGCTTGTAAGTGTGTCGGATGTTGAAAAATCCATCAGACCCGAGACAATCCTGATTACCATTATGCATGCCAACAATGAGGTGGGAACCATTCAACCCATTGAAAAAATTTCCAGAATCGCCAAAGAACACAGTATTGTCATGCACACCGATGCGGCTCAATCCATCGGTAAAATCCCAACGCACGTGAGCAATCTTTGCGTTGATCTTCTGTCTATCGCAGGTCATAAAATATATGCTCCCAAAGGTATCGGCGCCCTTTATATCCGGCAATCCACAACGCCGGAAAAATTCTGCCACGGCGCAGGCCAGGAGATGGGTCTTCGTGCCGGCACTGAAAACGTATTCGGAATTGTCGGTCTGGGAAAGGCCTGTGAAATTGCCGCCCGTGATTTGAAAAAGAGCATGGAACATATGAAAATGTTGCGAGATCGGCTGCATGATGGATTATTTTGTGAGCTTGGACAGATAAAACCAAACGGGCATCCGGATAAACGGCTGCCCAACACCCTGAGTCTTTCCTTTAAAGGGCTTGAGGCCAACAGGATTCTCGAAGAGATCGGGCTTAAGGTGGCGGCTTCCGCCGGTGCGGCCTGCCATTCAGATACCGTGGAAATTTCCCATGTTCTCCGGGCCATGAATATTCCGTTAGACTGGGCCAAAGGAACCATAAGGTTCAGTGTCGGACGGATGACCACTGTTGAGCAGATTGATAAAGCCGTTCAGGTTGTTGTTCATGCCGTGAAAAAGCTGCAAAACGCCCCTCAATAACCATTATCCTCGATGGTTTTCCGCTCTTTGATGATCCCAGTTGCCAGTTCTTCTTCAGCCGACAGGTAGTGATTTTAGCGTGTAACTAAAAGTTCTATAGTGGAATTCATTGTCATGGAACGCGCGTTTCTGGATAACACCAAATAGGATTAAAGGTTGCAAATATGGTTGAAATGCAATATTATGCAACCATAATATTCAAAAAGGAGCACCATTATGCCGACAGCCGTAAAAATATCCGACGAGCTAATCGCACAAGCCCGTATTAAATCGAAAATATTTAAAAGATCCATCGCCGGTCAAATCGAATACTGGGCGCAGATTGGTAAAATCGTAGAGGAAAATCCCGATCTGCCACTGCCTTTCATCCAGGATGTTCTCCTTGGAAAAGAACAAATACGAGCCGGCCTGGGGACGCCGTATGTTTTTGATGAGGGTGAATGACAGCAATCGCAGAAATCACTCAATCACCGCTTTTCGCCAAACAAAAAAAGAAGTTACATAAGAATCGAATCAAAGATTTGGATGAAGCGATTCGAACCATTGTAAAAGAGCCGGGAACAGGTCACCTTAAAACCGGTGATTTAAGCGGAATTCGGGTATACAAATTCCAATCCATGCAAGAACAAGCCCTCCTTGCTTATGAAGTTGTGGAAAATCATCTTTACCTGTATGCATTTGGAACCCATGAAAACTTCTATCGCAGGCTCAAAAAATATTTTGACCGCTAAATACTTTTCATTTGTTTCAGAAATACGATCTATGATGGAATCCGGTCTTCAATGCAGCAAACCGCGAATGAACACGGATGAACGCAGATTTAAGTTTCAATCTTTGTTTTACATGAAATTATCTCTCTGATTTCATTATTTAATTGAAAAGTTTGACCTGTTCTGATATTTTAGCAATAAACATAAAGCATTATGGTGAAAATCATGGAAAAAATTATTACTATAGATAAATCGGGAGACTTGATAATTCCGCCGGAAATAAAAAAGTCTCTTGATATACAAAAGGATGACAAGTTTTTCGTTTTTAAAAATAAAGATTCTATCATTATCAGAAAAATCCAACGGCCTCCTTTGAGCAAACGTTTTGAAAACTTATCGAAAATAGTTGCCAATAAGTTTATAGAAATGGGCGTGAGCAAAATTGATGTTGCCGAGGCCATTCAATGGGCAAGAAAATAGTTCTTGATACCAATGTTATTATTTCGGCTTTTGGATGGCAGGGAGCACCCTATGAAATTTTCAGAAAATGTATATCTGGTCATTTAAACTTGATTCTTTCACCGCCTTTGCTTTCCGAAATAAAAAGAGTGCTTGCTTATCATAAATTTAATTTTGATCAAGATGAAATAGATGAGTTCTTTTCAGTAGTTATTGAAGCCGCAGAGATTGTTGAGCCGGAAATCACAATAAATTTAATCTCCTAAGATCCCGACGATAATAGAGTATTAGAGTGTGCCGTAACAGCAGATTGTGAATTCATCATATCCGGCGACAAGCATCTTCTGGATCTTAAAGAGTTCGGAGATATCAGAATATTGTCGCCAGACGAATTTTTAAGATTATAGTGAAATTATCGAAGTCTATATTTCCCCCCTCACTTTTATTCTCTTTTACCCCATTTTTTCAGAAGAGACCGCTCTTTTACTTCAATCCTTGTTTTAATGGATTCCGGTCTTCAACTTAAGTTACTTGTGTAGAACTTATGATGGTCTGAAGTTTCAATCCTTGTTTTAATGGATTCCGGTCTTCAACTGCCTGACCTGTGATATCTTCAATGACACCAGAGCCAGTTTCAATCCTTGTTTTAATGGATTCCGGTCTTCAACAGTGATGGTCGAGAGGATGACCGGACCTTTAAAGTGTTTCAATCCTTGTTTTAATGGATTCCGGTCTTCAACATACCCCCTTTTATCGGCATTGGGATGTTCCTTTTTGTTTCAATCCTTGTTTTAATGGATTCCGGTCTTCAACCTTACGCAACGGTTCCATTTTGGAACCGTTGCGTAGTTTCAATCCTTGTTTTAATGGATTCCGGTCTTCAACTCATCCTCAACCACGTCTTTCATCTCGCTCAAAATTTGTTTCAATCCTTGTTTTAATGGATTCCGGTCTTCAACCTATCAATATGGATCTTAACCCAACCAACCAATAATGTTTCAATCCTTGTTTTAATGGATTCCGGTCTTCAACTATAGTATTAAGCGTTGATGCCAATCTCCCAACTCTGTTTCAATCCTTGTTTTAATGGATTCCGGTCTTCAACACACATTTGATAAGCCAAAAGCGCTGATCTGTCTCTTGTTTCAATCCTTGTTTTAATGGATTCCGGTCTTCAACTCATGGCCATCGAAAGACTATCAATTACCACAAATTGTTTCAATCCTTGTTTTAATGGATTCCGGTCTTCAACTATGTGTTGCTGCTGGGTATTGACGGTCAAAAAAAAAGTTTCAATCCTTGTTTTAATGGATTCCGGTCTTCAACATAAAGGCGATGTCTGACGCGCCCAGGGCCAAAACCTTGTTTCAATCCTTGTTTTAATGGATTCCGGTCTTCAAC
>CAZDAB010000104.1:0-8999 GCA_964502855.1 uncultured Desulfobacteraceae bacterium
CCTCGAAATATGCATATTGGCAAGCGGAAGCAGGGGGAATGCCGTTTATGTTTCCAGCGGTTCCACCTCAATACTTATCGATGCCGGCCTTTCGGGAATCGAGATTGAACGCCGCCTTAACTCAAAAGGGCTTCATCCTCAAGATCTTGACGCCATCCTTGTATCCCATGAGCATACCGACCATATCCAGGGGGTGGGGGTTCTTTCTCGTCGTTTTAACCTGCCGGTTTTTATGAGTTCTAAAACAGAAAAAGCCGCCGTTTCACAGCTTGGAACCGTCCGGGTGATCAAGAACTTTGAATGCGGCTCACCCTTTATGATAAATGACCTTTCCATACATCCTTTTTCCATATCCCATGATGCAGAGGATCCGTCCGGCTTTACCGTAAATCAGAACGGAACAAAAATCGGGATTGCAACAGATCTCGGCATTGCAACATCCATGGTTAAAGAGCATCTTAAAGGGTGTTCTTTGTTGATTCTGGAAGCCAATCATGATGAGGTCATGCTTATAAACGGCCCTTATCCATGGCCGATAAAACAACGAATCAAGAGCAGAACCGGGCATCTGTCCAACGAGGCATCGAAAAATCTTTTGAAAGAAGTGCAACATGACCGATTAAAATATGTGATTCTGGCTCACCTGAGCGAAACAAACAATACGCCCCAAAAAGCCCTAAATGAAGTGGGCCGGGCAATGAACCATTGCAATGCAAAACTTGATGTTGCAACTCAGAATGAATGCGGGGCGCTGCTACGTCTTAAATAGTTTGGCACTAACCCGTATTCCAAGGAAGATCTTTTTTTCCGACAAAACGGCAAATTCATCTACTTTAAAGAATTCTCTTTGCTTTTAAAAATTCTTCTATCACCTCAGCGGTTCTTCTTTTTTTCCCATCCACCTCAAAGTTCAAACGTTGCATCGTGGCATTGTCAATGAGTCCTCCGGAAAGTGATAGAACATCAATAAGTTTCGGATCGATTTTTTTGATTTCTTTTCTGATGACAGGGGCAGCATGGTATAGAGGGAAAACATTCCGGTCATCTTTGAGCGGCTTTAAATTTTTTTATTGTCGTAAATATTGACAACACACTCATTGGCAACAATAATGAGTACCTTCCGGAACTCCTGAATCTCCTGAAGGAAAACCGGAAAACTATCGCATTTGGCGTGGCCACCGGTCGTACCATCGACTCCGCAGCCAACTACCTGAAAAAACATGGGGTTCATCCTCCGGACGTCATCATTTTATCTGTGGATTCAGAAATTTATTACGGCAAAGACCTACACTATGGAAAAGGTTGGGGAAACCCACATATCGGCGAAATGGAACCGCGATAAAATTGTCGACCTGTTGAAGCATTTTCCCTTCTTAGCATACCAGAATGACGGGACGCAGAGACGCTTTAAGATTGGTTATGAGATGGAACCCGAAAAAGATCGTTTGGCCATGATGTCATCGCCTATCATTTAAGATCACTGCAAATCGAAAAGAAATAGGCACAATTTTAGACACAATTTCACATCAATAAATCAATCCTTAATTAAAATGCTGGGTCCAAGGAATTCAGAAGGAAATTACAGCCCGCCGAAAACATCAGAGACTTCATCAGAAGCTTCATCAGAGATCCCGGAAGGCCCGGGTCGTTGGATCCGGAATCCTTTGTGATACTATGTGGTATAAAAAAACTTGACAGCCTGAAAAATCTGTTTAATTTAAATTTAGCTATAAGAAAAACAATAAACTATCCGGTTGTTTAGAACAACCAAACGATCTGTCACTTGCCGGCGGGTTTTGCAGTTCTATTTGGAGTTTATGGTCAAATTTTTGTGAATATACGGATTACAGCAGGTTATGGCAAAATCACTTGGTTTACGAAGATAGCCGGATAATGGTTATGAAGGTCATTGTGATGTGCTTATCCAAAAATAAAATTCCGCTAATACCCAGAATCGAATTAACACAGCAAATAAGAAAACAGTTTCTCGAAAAAATCTTCAAGAATCTGACCATTGCCGAATTTTCAAAAAACAGGGGTCTTTCCTACACACTAATATATAACCTTGCGCACGGAAGGATCGACTCTCTTTCTCCAAGAAACTACAGGACAATTTTTAGAGAAGAACCACCGCTCCAAAAACCCGAAAGAGTGGACGGAACATACTTCAGGGATATGGCGGGCTTATGGATATTTCTAAACGATGAAATCACAAAATCTGATCTTTACCTGGAATTCTACAGGGAAAAAAATCCTAAAAAAATAGATTACAGAATATTTAACGGTCAAACCCGTACGGTTGAATCCCGGATCGAGCAAATAATGGAAAAAAAATTCTTTGACAGCGGCCTCGACCGTCAGACCCTTAAAAAGTGGATACAAGAATATACTCAATTCCAACCTGAACCCAGAGTTTCTTATCATGTTATCCGGCCGGTTTTGCTTTTTCTGGAAAAGGCCATGAACGTCAATCCCACATTACTCTTAAATCAATGGTTCGATCGATATGAAACCGGTAAATTAAAGAGCGTTCCCCAAAAAATATATGGCCAAACCATGGTATTAAAAGAAAGAGCCGAGAAGGCTTTAGCATCGGGACGCGGGTCTGAAATTGAAAAACTCAGAGAAGAAATTTACGGGAAAAAACAAGGTCTGACTCTCTATTCCCAAGTGGAAGAGGAGTTAAAATTTTTACAAAAATACGCCGGAAAAAAAGCATCCGAATATCTGGGGAGAAGCATCAGCGGCTACGAAAAAAGAAAATTAAAACGGATTGCGACGCACAGATCTCAAACAATTATAAACGATTGCCATGCATTCATCGGACAACATACGGATTTGCCTTTCCTTTCCACACCCAAATCATACCGGGACAGATGGATGAACAAACTGCTGTCCGTGCTCAAATGCCATATAATAACCCTACTGATTCAGCACGAGGACCTGAACTTTGAAAGACACGTATTGAGGCCTTTTCACAGTCGGGATGAATATAAAAAGGAACATAAGGGTCTTGTTCTGTTCAATCAGGCTTCCGATTTTTTAGGAATAGGGAAGAAAGCCTTTGACCTGATGGTGGCAAAACATTGTGATCTGTTCAGAAGCGTTGGAACCTACATCAACAAATGGTATTTATCGGATCTTTATTTAAAAGAACTTTCGGAAAAAGAACTTTTTGATTTTTTAACGGCAAAATATGAGCGCATGGCAAAAACTGTAACTTGCCCAAATCCGATCCCTGCGTGCATGAACTAAAACATCTTCCATCCAGAAATTGCCCTTTTCCGCAATCTCTGCGCCTGCCCTGCATGCCTTGTAAGTCGGAACTATTATACTGGGGTGAAATGCAGAGTCTATGTTCCTACGAGGACAATCGACGGAATTACTTGTTCCCGCCTCTGGGCGGGATGCAGTGTTACTTGATTTTGCTAAAAATTGCCAATTTCTATATTGGGAACTTAATTTTCGCCCAATTTAGTTTGATTAAACGAATAAAAAAGGGTAGCCGAATCGGCTACCCTTTTTATTTGTTATCCTTTATCTGGATTTGTTATTAACTTTATTGCCTGTATCTTTGTCTAAAATTACATGAGCTCATGATTTCGGGTTTACACGTGACCGCCCCAAACGCCAGGCTGTTCATTTCTGGATCTTGCCCAACGTGCATCCGGATAAAACTCCGGAGCGTTAACATCTGATCCTTTGATTTCAATCTGTCGTTCTTCTTGGCCTTCTCTTACGCGATCTCTGCATTCTCCTTGGCATTCGCCTGTAATATCTCTTTTTAATATATCATTCATTGGAGTAATCCTCCTTTTTAAGAATATTTCTTTAGAATAAACAGCTATTAAATTTGGCTGCTTATTAAAAAATAAAATAAAAACCTTTGGGAAAAAGTCAAAATAAAAACCCTACACGGATACATTATTTGCATACTTTTTTCTTTCAAAAACGGATTTTTTCTACCGGGCGTCGTTCCGGAACATATTTGTGTGAGGTTTTGCCCTCATTCCATTCTTTTGAAACATAAAGATTGCAGTAACAACTGCCATATTCTTCAATATCCGGCACACTATATATGCAGGGACAGAAAATATCCCGGTCGGCCTCCCGGTTTCCTGACAGTAATCGGCAGGGACACCCCATGTATCTGTAACGGTCTTTGTTAATAATCAGGGCTTCTAAAAGCTCAAAGGTTCTTTTTTTGTCTTTATTAAAAAAATGTCCTTTGGATTCCTGAACTTTTTTCATCATTTGGTAAAGCTTTTCAGCGTTTATATCATTCCCCACGCCTCCTTAATTCTCCTATTGTAACTGCCGTTTCCTCACAACGTTGATCAGGCCGCCCTCCAGAATCATTTCGATCTGACGCTCGGTCAAAGTGTGTTCCGTTTCATACACCTCATTTTTGGTTTTGTTCCTGAATCGGATAGGGTTACCTTGGCGCAAAACTTGGCGAATATCGACGGTTTCGAGTTGATCTTCCTGTTCGATCCGATCGTAAAAATTTTCATCTATGCGACTGAAAACATCGATAGACTTTGGTCACGGTAGTCCCTACGATGGTTGTAGGACACACACTGACAGCAAGTTCCCGTAATTTCCTACAGGAAAATCAGAAGGATACTTATACCGAATTTTTCAAATATGCTTAGAATGGTAATAACTGAAATGTTCCCAATATGTTTAATGACTTGTTTTGGAATCGCGTCCTGTAGTTTCAGTCACGGCCTGGGACAACGAAAAGATACAAACTTCGGGATATTTAATCGCTCCGGAATTTTGATTGATCCGGGTTATATTTAACACATATAAAATTTTAGGAGGATAAAATGGTTAACAAACATACTCGAACAATACGTTATTTGTTTTTCTTTGTCATCGTAATGCTAACTTTGGGATTGACCCAATGCCGGTCACAATCTGACGATTCAACGGCAACACAGGACCGGTCTTCTACCGCCGGCGCACCAGAGAATGTCAAACCGTCGACCATAGAGAATCCAATTGTGGAGGCCGTTATGCCGCTGAGGGTAAATCCTTCAGCCGTCGATCTGAGCACCGCCATTGCCAGGGTTGCCAAGGAAACGATTCCGGCTGTTGCACACATCGAGGTCACCCAGCGTCAGGAAGTAAACAATCCGTTTCTCCCGTTTGAGAACGATCCGTTCTTTCACTATTTCTTCGACGTTCCCCATCATGTGCCTCACAAATTCAAACGCGAACTTAAAGGACTGGGAAGCGGTATGATCATGGATGCTCAGGGACATATTCTGACCAACAATCATGTCGTCGCCGGTGCAAATGAGATTCAGGTGGTTCTATCTGACGGGCGACGCTACCCGGCCGAACTCGTGGGCACCGATCCAAAGACCGATTTGGCCGTTATCCAGATCAAGGCTGACGAAAAGCTGTCTTATGTAACTTTCGGCGATTCGGATGAAATGAAAGTCGGTAACTGGGTTGTGGCCATTGGCGCCCCTCGGGGTCTGGACCAGACCGTCACTCAGGGAATCATCAGCGCCAAACATCGCCGCGGCATTCTGGACCCGAGCGGTTACCAGGACTATTTTCAGACCGACGCAGCCATCAATCCGGGTAACAGTGGCGGTCCCTTATTGAACCTGCAAGGAAAGGTCATCGGGGTCAACGCGGCTATCGTATCCGAATCCGGCGGATTCGAAGGGATCGGTTTTGCCATTCCGAGCAACATGGCCGTCCACATTGCCAATGCGCTTATCAAGAATGGTAAGGTGGAACGCGGCTGGCTGGGAGTGAGTATCCGGGACTTGACACCGGATCTGCAAAAATCCATGAAGCTTAATGTATCCAAAGGCGCCCTTATCGCTGAAGTGGTCAAAGGAGGCCCGGCAGATGAAGCCGGCCTTCAAAAAAACGACGTGGTGACAGCGTATCATGGAAAAGAAATCCCGGATGCATCGAGCCTGCAAAATCAGGTGGCCGATACATCCATCGGACAGGAAATCACCTTGACTGTCTTACGAAAAGGAAAATCCTGGGACTTTAAAGTAACGATCGGTAATCTTCGGGACGCCATTAAAAAACTGGCTGCCTCGCTGAACAAGCAACTGGGTGTGGTTGTGCGACCGGTGACTGAAAAAGAAGCTCAGGAATATGGACTGCAAGAATCGAAGGGGGTTGCCATAAAATCGCTGCAGACCGACGGACTTCTGGGAAAGGCTGGATTTGAAGTGGACGATATTATCCTCGCCGTCAACGGTCAACCCGTAAGCGACGTACAAGGTTTCGTCAACCTTGTTGAATCGCTGACGCCACACCATTGGGTTCAATTTTTGGTGCTGGATCATCGAACCGGTCAAACCGGTTATATCCGGGTGATGGCCAACTGAAACGCAGATTAAAAGCCTTATGTGCATTGATAGAACAATAATCTGTTGAACCTAAGATGAGCGTTTCAAATTTTAAAAGGGGATCAAACATCTTTTGTTTTTAATGAATTAAGTTGATTTATATTTTTAAAATTTGAAACCCTTCGGGATTGCCGATCTTACCGCATCTACTGCGTCAGATACCGTCCCGCATAGTTGACTATAGCGGAACGGCATCTTCCTTGTATCTGCGGCAACCTCGACAATCGCTCAACTTAGGTTAAGATTAAATTTTTCATGTACTTTAAGCTATAATGGTTTTGGGTTTTAACACATACAGATTACAGAGAGGGCAACATGGAAAATCGAAAAAAATTTTCACTGGGCTACTACTTAATGATCTTTTCATTGACACTGTTTCTGGAAACGATCTTTTTTTCGGGGACGGCTGTCAAGGAAATTCCTTACAGCAAGTTTCGAGACTGGATCCGGACGGACAAGATCCAGAGCGTGATTATTGAACCGGATCGAATCTACGGCTTGAAAAAAATGCCTCATGCAGCCGCCAAACCCGAAACAGACCCTGCCGCCTCCGAAGAACCATTCAATTTCACACCCCATCAAAAACATACGCCCTGGTATCTGGATTTTCACAAATTGAAGGGTAAGCGTCAACAGCAACGTGATCGCCAATTCGTGGTGGTATCTCTGGAAGATCCACAGCTTCTGCCGGATCTTCAGCGCCATGGAATCGATTACCGTGGAAAAATCGAATCCCATTGGCTTTCTCATTTTATTTCCAACTGGATTATTCCTTTCGGTCTCTTTTTACTTCTCTGGAGTGTTATTGTCCACAAAATGGGTAAGGGCACCAGCTTTCTAAACCTGGGTAAGAACAAGGCCAAAATCTATGAGGTTGATCCGTCTCAGAAGGTCACCTTCGAAGACGTGGCTGGCGTCGACGAAGCGGTGGAAGAGGTCAAAGAAGTCGTTTCCTTTCTGAAGGAACCAGACCGCTATACCCGACTGGGTGCCAAGCTTCCCAAGGGTATTCTACTGGTAGGCCCTCCCGGAACGGGTAAGACACTTCTGGCCCGGGCAGTGGCCGGGGAAGCGGGGGTGCCCTTTTTCAATCTGAGCGGATCGGATTTTGTGGAAATGTTCGTGGGGTTAGGGGCCGCCCGTGTTCGGGATCTATTTAAAGATGCCAAAACCAAAGCCCCTTGCATCATATTTATCGATGAGCTGGATGCTGTGGGAAAAAACAGATCCCAGGGCGTTTATATGGGTGGCAACGATGAGCGTGAAAACACTCTCAATCAATTGCTCACGGAAATGGATGGTTTCGATCCTCAGGTGGGTATTATCATCATAGGCGCCACCAATCGACCTGAAGTTCTCGACCCGGCATTGCTGCGGCCCGGAAGGTTCGATCGCCAGATCCTGGTAGACCGGCCTGACCTCACCGGGCGCATAGAAATATTCGTGGTGCACACCCGCGACATCAGTTTAAGTGATGACGTAAATTTTCACAGGCTGGCTGCTGAAACACCAGGATTTGCAGGAGCGGAAATTGCAAATGTTTGCAACGAAGCCGCTCTGCTGGCTTCCCGTGAAGGAAGTAATACTGTTTCCCATCATAATTTTCAGGATGCCATCGAACGGGTCATTGCCGGTCTGGAAAAGAAGAACAGACTGATCAATCCCCATGAGCGAGAGGTGGTCGCCTATCACGAATCCGGACATGCTATCGTCGGGCACTTGACTCCCGGAGCCGACCCGGTACAAAAGGTTTCCATTATCCCCCGCGGCATCGGTGCCTTGGGATATACGCTGCAAACTCCTCTGGAAGATCGCTTTCTAATGTCACGGTCCGAATTGCTCGGGAAGATCAAGGGGCTGTTGGCCGGTCGGGCAGCAGAAGAACTGGTGTTCGGTGAAGTTTCCACAGGCGCTTCTAACGACCTTGAAAAAGTAGCGGATATCATAAAAAATATGCTCACCGTTTACGGTATGGGCAAACACTTACCCAATCTATCCCTTGTGGAAAAAAACCAGAATCCGTTTCTCGGTCAAGGTCCGATGCTTCAGCATCGTTCAGAGAAACTTGAAGAGATCATCGATGAAGAAACACAGGAGATCATCAAAACATGTTACGAGGATGCCAAACAAATTCTTTTAAAAGAACAGGATAAGCTCGAACACATGGCGCACATCCTTTTGGAGAAAGAAAAAATCGACGAAAAGGATATCCTTGATATCCTGGGTCCCCGAGCATTGGAGAAGGAAGCGAAATGAAAAATCTCGGTTACTGGTCTGTTGTATCCATAGGAATCGGCGGCATGGTGGGCGGCGGGATTTGTGATTGTTTTTTAGATCTATCCAGTATTGCCTTGATGGGAAGTACCGGCTTCCTGATCATCTTTGCGTTTGTAAATGCGGCCAATATGCGCCTTTATCGCGAAACAAACAGTCAACTCTGGATCTCCGCCATCGGTGCCATTGCATCCGTGACAGCATTTGGCGCCTTGGTTTGGCGGATCTCTGATAGCATGCCTTCAAAGCTCTGGCTGTTGAGTGTCATGCTCACGGCAGCCTTTTCCATTGAAGCGATTTATAGAGCAATCACGGGAAGACAAATCATACATT
>CAZDAB010000105.1:0-8891 GCA_964502855.1 uncultured Desulfobacteraceae bacterium
GCGGCAAATCCATGACCACGGAAAGCAAACATTTTAATGTAACTCCAACAACTACCGGTTTTTTTAAACGCAATGATTCGATTCCTAAAATTGGATTTGAGCGTGAGGTTTCCAAGGCTGCTTTTCAACTGTCACCGGAACAAAAATTGCCGGAAAAACCCATAAAAGGTTCAAAAGGGTATTATGTTTTTCAGTTAAAGGATAGAAAAACGCCGGGGCTGGAAGAATTTAACACGGAAAAAGCATCGATAAAGCAAAGATTGCTCCAGGAAAAGAAAGCCAGAACCTTTGATGCTTTAATAGCGCAAATAAGAAGCAACAGCGAAATCACCATTAAAGAAGGGTTTTTGGAATAGCCGGACGGGTTCCCAAATTGCCGTGCAATCCCAATATGTTAAATATTTCGACCGTAACTTCTCAATAAGTTCTGGGGTATTAAATGATCCTATTGATCCGAATCCATAATTTATTGAGATGTTACTTGCGGTTTAGAGAAACCGGGCTTTTAAAGAAATGAGGACTATTCCCCGATTATTTTGACCAAAACCCGCTTACGTCGTCTTCCGTCAAACTCTCCGTAGAATATTTGCTCCCAGGTTCCAAAGTCGAGCCGGCCTTGTGTAACTGCCACAACCACCTCGCGTCCCATGATTTGTCTTTTCATATGCGCATCTGCGTTGTCTTCTCCCACGTTGTGCCGGTACTGCGAAACCGGTTCGTGAGGCGCCAGCTTTTCAAGCCAGACGTCATAATCATGATGAAGACCCGATTCATCGTCATTGATGAATACAGACGCTGTGATGTGCATGGCGTTACAAAGTACCAGACCCTCCTTGATTCCGCTTTCTTTAAGGCAGGCTTCAACCTGAGGGGTAATATTAATTAGCGCACGCCGCGTCGGCACTTCGAACCACAATTCTTTTCGATAACTTTTCATTGGACCATCCTCCGTTAAAATTCGAGACCTTTGAAATAATATTATATTGTCGGTTTCGTTTCAATGGTTATATACTGTGCACGTCCTTAGATAGGAATTGTTTAGATGTACATTCCCGCTTGTGTTTGGTAATGAAAACTTAAAAAATGGGTGAGCAGAACTTATGAGTATAACAAAGAAAAGGCAGTGCAATCGGCTTCAAAATAGAAAGAATTTTGTAACCGCCGTTGTCGCAAATAATGCCGGAGAGATTTTTGACCTTAACGGATATGCTGCCGTGGGTATGGCCGGTCCTTCCCTGGTCCCCCTGACGATCCATGAAACGATCCATATGCCTTTTGGCGGAGAACTTATGTATATGCCGGATAGAAAGCCGATCTTATTCAGTATGGAAAACAGCCGGTTCGAAATTGTAGGGGAAAATCCATATGAACCCGGTGAAATGATATTCCCGGTTGCCGCCTTTAATTCGCCCGGCTATGTTATTTCTTATATAAGCGCTTATAGGGAAAACAACGACGCCGGATATCTACCCCTTTTTTCATACGGAGCAGTTGGATGGTACAGGGGGAGGTTCAGATCCGCCGTGATACGGGTGGACAAAGAAAGGCGGCAGGATTTGAGACGGATGAAACCCGAAGATGTTATTGACGGAGTCCGACGGATGAAAAAGAAGATGCCGGATAACAGACTAAGGAAGCATCTGGAAAAATGTGCTCTGGAATACGGTTGTCCGGCGGCCAAAAATTTCTTTCTCGGAAGATACGAAGCACCGCTGCCCACATCCGAAAACTGTAACGCCAGATGCCTGGGTTGCTTGTCGTTACAGCACCATGGCGAGATTCCGCACAGCCAGGACAGAATTTCTTTTAAACCGTCACCTGAAGAGATTGCAGAAGTGTCTCTTGAACATATGGGTCGGGTGAGGAGAAGTGTTGTCAGTTTCGGCCAAGGGTGTGAGGGAGAGCCCTTGCTGGCAGCCGACGTCATTGTGCCGGCCATTGAAAAGATACGTTCGGTTACCGGTCGCGGCACAATTAACATGAATACCAATGGAAGCAGACCCGATATTCTGAAAAAACTCTTTGATGCGGGTCTTGACGCCATCCGTATCAGTATCAACAGTTTTAGAAAAGAATGCTATGATGCATATTTTCGACCCAAAGGGTATGGTTTTTCCGATGTGTTAAAAAGCATAGACATTGCAATTGGGCGGGGTAAATTCGTATCTGCAAACTACCTCAACTGCCCCGGATTTACAGATACCCCGGAAGAAGTGCACGCACTGACCCGATTGTTAAATCAGTATCCTATAAACATGATCCAGTGGCGCAATTTAAATTTTGACCCGGTAAGGTATTGGAATGTCATGTCCAATGCTGCAACGCACGGAAATCCATTGGGAATGCAAAATGTTCTCCGACAAATTGAAGAATCATTTCCAAATATAACCTACGGTTACTTTAATCCGCCCAAGGAAAAATTCAACCGAATGGCTTCAAAATAGTATAAAAGAAGTTATGAAATGGTTAGAAGCAAAGGTGGTTTTTGATTTTGATGATAAGCAATTGGCCATAGATCTTATTGCCGATATTTTCTATGAATTGGGGGCAACCGGTCTGGTTGTAGAAGAGCCGGATATTGATCGTCCGGAAGATTGGGGTAAAGATGCAATACAGCCTGAACATTATGCTGTGACAGGCTATTTTCCCCGTGATGAAAAAACCCAAAAAAGACGCCGGATTCTTGAAAAAAACCTGGCACGGCTCGAAAAGAAAAGCGGGATTATATGTAAAATTGTTTATTCTGATATTGAGGAATCAGACTGGGCAAACCAATGGAAAGCCCATTTCCGGCCTGAAAAAATAACTGCCAATATCGTTGTAAAACCCACATGGAGGGAATACCTCCCGAATCAGGATGAAATTATCCTTGAGATCGATCCGGGCATGGCATTTGGCACCGGAACCCACCCCACAACCTGCATGTGCATTGCAATGATTGAAAAATATCTGAAAAAGGGGGATTCTTTTCTGGATGTGGGAACCGGCTCCGGCATCCTTATGGTTGCAGCGGCAAAGCTTGGCGCAGGCAGAGTGTGGGGGACGGACAATGACGAAGTTGCTGTGGATGTTGCCTGTAAAAATTTGTTGCAAAACAAAATAGCAAAAGCAACTTTTAATGTCGTCACCGGCAATTTTATAGAAAAGGTTTCCGCACGATTTGATGTTGTTGCTGCCAATATAACGTCAAAGAGTATTTTAATTCTACTTGAGGACATCAAAAAAGTTCTGGTCAAAAAAGGCACATTTATCTGCTCGGGTATTATTGAAGAGGATAAGAATAACGTTATAAAGAAGATGGAAAACTTGGGTTTTGAGGTAATCGAGATACTTACAAAAGAAAATTGGGTTTCGATTGCTTCTATGTTGCGTTAAACGATACCGGCACCATTTCGGTAACGCCGATTGAATAACCAATAGATCTAACGAGTGTCCATCCATGAACGGCATCTTTCGGCCCCGGCGGCGTTCTCGCTCCTTTTCAATCCTCGAAATAGCGTGCTATGCTTGCGGTTGAAAACTCTCTCGGGCCTTGCCGGAAACCAAAATCTACCGTTTATGGATGGACACGAACTATGGTTGGAAGAAGCGGCGGCACTGGTTTCAGGTTTCATACGGTCTTCACCGGGCCTTGTGAATCCCGCCGCAGGCCTTTCATCTTATATCCATCCGAAACAGTTCGGCGATGATGATCCTATTCATTTCAAGGCACGGCCGAAGAATGATGATCGATAATGTACCACTCACCATCGCTGTCCTTGCGATAAACAAACGTATACCGAGCGGGTGAGCTTATCATTTTATCATCTTTGTTATAAAAAAATGTGTAATAACCGGAGTTTATAGCGATATCCCCATACACTCTCACCATGGGTTTGTAGTAGATGGCATTTAAATTTCTAAACCCCATGAAATGTTTAAAATAATTCTTTGTTCCTTCAGGAGTTGTCCGCATAAAAGGGGAAACCGTGCCCCAGAAAACGGCATCTTTGGCATACAATTTTGCCACCGTCTCAGGATCAGTGGTGGTGACGGCCTCAATCCATTTATCCATTGCCTTCAGCACGGACTGTTGTTCTTCGGTGAATGGTTGGCAAACGCCCTTTTGATCGATTAAAACGTCAGTTTTTTCCATGTAAGCTTCTCCTTTTGATTTAATTTGATTAAGAAAGCTGTCAAAGTATATTCGTAATTTCCGCACCTACCCAATAACACAACAAACCGCTTGCTTCAACTCAAACCATCAGGGGTTCTTTTTGATAAATTCGGGCTAATAGTCTTCGGCTAAAAGATGTACATTTCCTATATGGACATTCCGCAGGCCGGCCTTTTCGGCAGCATCACGGCAACGGAGTGCATGAGACCTGGACGTGGTGGGAAGATCGTTGAGATAAAATTGCGGGTAAAATGCCAGCAGACTGTAGGGAATTTCCGGATGGAGGCTTGAAATAAACCCTGCAATTTCAGAAACTTCGGGTTCATCCACGTATCCAGGAACCAGTAGCGTGCTGGCGATAAGCAACGGCGGTTGCGGTCTTTTTTTGGTCCATCCGGCCAGGGTTTGGAAATTTTCAATGGTTTTCGTATTCGTTACCCCGCAAAGGGCATGGTGAATGCCCGGGTCCCAAGCCTTTAGGTCGAACTTGATGCACCCGCCGGATTTTAAAGACAGATCCGCCATCATTGTCAAAAATGGCTCTTGCATGGCTCCGTTCGTTTCCCAGCATATTCGCAGGATTCGGCCATCCGCATCTTTAATGGCTATTTTGGAAGTTTTTATGGCATGGAGGATCTGAGGTGTGGGATCACCACCAAAATAGCAGATGCAATTGGTTTTTTTGTCTACGGCCCCGGCAAGGTTTTTTGCGGTGATCTTTTTAGTAGAAAATGTGTGTTTCTTAAAATGGTAGTTTTGACAGTACAGGCAATTAAATGCACAGGCATGGTAGAATACGGCCAGATTCCTGTAGCCGTGCTCCGGTCCTTTTGAAACCGCATATTTGGGATATCCGCAGCCCGTGCCGGCGGGGCAGACAAAATCGCCGACGCAGTTTGTGGGAAGGGGATCGTAATAATAATACAGATTCCCCTCGTGAGGCCTTCCGCCATGGATCTTCCCGTTTTGCACTCGCCGTAAACCGCAAAAGCCGGTTCCATTTTCAGGAATCCGGCAGTTATGGACGCACAGTCCACAGGGAATGCCGTGATCTGATCGGGGAGGATCTTCCGGGAGGTCGTAAGCCCTTCGGCTGTGCCGGTGAACATTTTTTATTTGCGGCCAGACAATATCAAAGTGGGCTCTGATACAGTCGGCACAAAAGCCGATGGTGTTTGAAATAGTTCTCGCGCTTTTTTTACAGTAATTGCATGTCCCCATAAAAATAAATTATAATTGATATATGATTGGTTTTCAATTAACTTCTCTCTAAAGCCTGCATCAATTGTTATCGAAGATGGCTATATATTTTATTTATGTGTTATGAAATGGTTTATTGTCTCAATGGTTTTATTCCTGGTGGGGTATGCCATTTGCCTCGGAAGTACGGCAGAGGAGGAGGTATTCATGATTGACATCGAAAAAACATCTGAACGAATACGGGGCCACCTCAGGATGTTGACGCAGACCATTGGTGAACGTAGTGTCTTATTGCCTAAAAATCTTAAAAAGACTCAAGAATACATCGAAAAATTCTATCAAGACATCGACATACCGGTACATTGCGAACCCTATCCATACCGGAATTATACGGTTGCAAATGTGGTGGCGGAAATCTCTTTTTGTGACACGCCCACAAAACGTTTTCTTTTAGGAGCACATTATGATTCGGTGGCAGGGACGGTGGGAGCCGACGACAATGCCAGTGCCATCGCCGTTCAACTGGAGACCGCCCGGCAATTAAACGCACTGAAAGGTCATCAAGAACTGGACCTGGCGGTGAAATTCGTTTCTTTTACTCTGGAAGAACCGCCGGCTTTTGGCACACGGCATATGGGAAGCCGGGTATATGCAATGAAGGCCTGGAAAGAAAAAGAACAGATAGACGGTATGATTTGCCTGGAGATGGTGGGTTACACTTGCCATGATCCGGGCTGCCAGAACTATCCGTTTCCGTTGATGTTTTTAGGCTATCCCAAGCAGGGAGATTTTATCGGCATTGTGGGAAATTTGAGCTCTAAAGGTTTTACAGAGGCATTATACCGGGCATTTTGCAGAAACCCGGATCTTCCCGTGGTTAAGCTGACGGTTCCATTGGGAGGGTACCTGCTTCCTTCCGTGAGACTCAGCGACCATTCTTCATTCTGGGATCGGGGGTATAAGGCGGTTATGATAACAGATACGGCCTTTTTCCGAAATCCCCATTATCACCGGGCATCAGATACCATGGACAGGCTGGACTACGGTTTTATGGCCGAGCTGGTGAAGAGTCTTCTATATTTTTTCCGTTCTCATCATCCATGAAAAATTAAAAGACACCGTTGCCAACACAAGATATCAAATAGTCTTGATCCATTTTAGTGGGCGCAAAGACCCCCACATTTCCCAGACGTATATTCTCAAGTCCGGTTGCTTTTACCCGTTGATATGCTTCAATCATTTGCCACACGGCCGGTCTTGAAAATTCCTTCATGTGGTATTCGGGAAAGAAAGCCAAGATGGTAAATGGGATTGAACGATCCACTTGTTTAAGGCTCCGGGCGATACTTTCGAGTTGGTCGGTTTCAACAAGACCGGGAATATAGAGGGATAAAACTTCCAGTACAAAATTTCGCTCGAGGATTTTTTCCGGCAGTCTCAAAATAGCCTCATTGGAACATCCGGTAAGCCATTTGTGCGTATCGGGGTTATACGCTTTAATGTCAAGCCAAAAGGCATCTACACCACAATCGCGTAAATAATCGAGATTTTGCGAGGTGAGCCCGTAACCATTGGTTTCGATCAATACCCAGAGCTTTGTATGCTTATGGATTAACCGTGCACATTCTCCATAGAATTCGGGACAGCAGGTCAGATCACCACCGGTAAAAGCGACGATATTACGCACAGGGCCGAACCCCTGTGGACCCAGTACAATCGATTCGGGGCTAAGCATACCCGGACACGAACTCGACCGTCTCCCGTAAAGTACGCAGCTCCCGCAGCACCGGCAGGTATTATGGGCATGCCAGGCTGTTGCTTTGGACCTGGGCTCCATCAGGGTTACCGACTTTTCATAGACAATCGCCTCTTTAAGGATTTCCCCGGGTGTGTACCAGGTGCCGTTTTTTATCTTGCTGAAAGACCAGGAATGACATTTCCGGCAGGAAAAGTTACATCCTGACTGATAAATGGAAAGGTAATTTTCCGGGCGTGACAGATGAATAGCAGTAATCAGCCGATGTGTTTGGTTGTTTTCATATTTTAGTGTGGCTTTACAGGCCAGTTCACGTTTCCCCTGGACTTGGACCCGGCAGCTTCCGGGAGAATACCCCTGTTCTTTTAACCTGCAAATCCGGGATTGCACGTTATCATTTGTCTGGTTTGCCGGCATGTTAAAAATAAAAAATCATGACAATAAGATTCTCATTAATTGTCATTCAAGATTCAGGTTATATATCTATCTGTTTATAAAAAAAATATCTTTCGAAAAAGTTAATAAAGGATTTGGGTTACACATTTTCTGCATATTCATGAAGCATCGGGTGGGTACACACTTCATAGTATTTTTGATCTGTCTGCCGGATAACACGGAATTCATCGGGGACAACTTCCGGAACACGGGCCTCCCGTATGACCAAACGCTGATACTCGCCGGTTATGGTAGGAAACTTTCCTGTATGAATTTTAATTTTCTCCTTTTGCAGGTCCGGTATGTGGCATTCTATTGACTTTAAGTTGATCTCTTTTGACAGTTTTTCAAAACCCTTTGGGTTCAATTCAATGCCATTTATATTATAACGGAATAACATATCGTCTGTTGAGGCAATAGGATCTTTTTCTGATGCGAATTTATAGACGTAGAGATTAAAAGGTTTTTTATTATTGTGGGTCGTTTTGTGAAATGGCTTTGCGCATTTAGACATCCGATCCGCTGCATTGATAGCCGGTGAGATCATAATCCGATGGTCTTCATCAAAAAGAAACGTCGGAGAACTGTCATTAAAACAAATGCCGATTCCCAGTTCGAGTACCGGGAGGTTGTGTTGCTTGCTATTCTCATTATATCGCTGCACGATAAGAAGCATTTTCATTGCAAGTCCGCAGGCACGAGCAACGCAGTACCATCCTTCCGGGGTATCTTGGTGTTCGTTTATGGACAGGATAATCGCATCACCTTCAATAAATAGCTTTTCGGCATCGTATTTAAATAAGATTCCGGTTATGGGAACAAAAAAATTGAGGCTAAAAAATGATGCCGGATTTAATCCTTTTTTCTTCATTTGATAGGTGATATTTGTGGAGTCACGCACATCTGCCTTGATGATCACATGATTGATGATTGGCTTGGCTTCGAGTATTTGTTCATTGGGCGCTAAGAACTCATACAGGAGACGATTTTCGCGAGATAGATCGATAATCCTTTTTTCCGAAACCAGGTTCACAGCGTCCATGGTTTGTTTAAGCGCCGCAAAATTTTGAAAATCTCTGTGATAACGGGCAAAATTGTTGAGAAATTGTATTAAATACTTTTTTTTGTCCTTTGTGCTAATTTTTTTCAGATGCGTTAGTTTTTTCTTCAGTGGCACCAGGGAAAACGACTTGCCATAAAATCCTTTTAATCGATTAAATTGACTTACAATCCTCTTCCTTTGTCCGGGTTTGGTCAGAAATTGTAAAACTTGATGGGGTACCAGAGGAGGGCAGTAGTCAAGATAAACCGACTGCATTTCATAAGCTGCTGTGATTCTTTTGA
>CAZDAB010000106.1:0-8887 GCA_964502855.1 uncultured Desulfobacteraceae bacterium
TGACAACTAACATAATTTGAGGAAAACTCCAATTCCGTCTGAAGCATTACAATTGGAGGATACCTTTACTGCGCTGTTCGATAGCTTATACGAACGGCGCAGCAGATCGAATATCGGTGAATTGATCAACATCCTGCTAGAACACATTGAAGATGCCAACAAGAGCAAGCTCCACAATGTATTTCGAAATATCGACTTTAACAGTGAGGCCAATCTCGGACAAACGCGCCAGCGAAATACACGCTTAAAAAATTTGCTTGAAGATTTGGTTTCACTGGATTTGCGGCCCGAACAAGTCGGCCACATGGACATTATCGGTGATGTATACGAGTACTTGATCGCTCGGTTTGCCGCTACCGCCGGAAAAAAGGCCGGTGAATTTTACACGCCTGCGGAAGTTTCGGAAACCCTGGCACGACTCGTCGCTCCCCAACCGGGTGACCGCATCTGCGATCCGGCCTGCGGGTCCGGGTCCCTGCTGATTCGGACCGCCAAAAAAGTCGGTTCGGACGACTTTTCGCTCTACGGCCAGGAGATGAACGGCAGCACCTGGGCGTTGTGTAAAATGAACATGTTTTTGCACAATGTGGATTCCGCCCATATTCTTTGGGAGGACACCATCCGGCACCCGCAGTTTACGGAAGACGATACATTAATGAAATTCGACGTGGTGATTGCCAACCCACCGTTCAGCCTGGACAAATGGGGCCAGGAAATCGCTGCCGGGGATCGCTATGGCCGCTTCTTTCGCGGCATTCCGCCCAAAAGCAAAGGCGACTGGGCTTTTATCTCTCACATGCTGGCAACGGCAGTGGAGGGCAAAGGGCGGGTCGGTGTTGTTGTACCGCATGGTGTTCTGTTCCGGGGAGGGCAGGAAGGCAAAATTCGTGAAACCGTAATTCGAGAAAATCTATTGGACGGTGTGATCGGCCTGCCGGCCAACCTGTTCTACGGCACCGGTATTCCGGCGGCCTTGATGATCTTCGACAAATCCCGCAAACTCAACGGCAAGGGCAAAGTACTTTTTATCGATGCCGGCCGGGAGTTTGCGCAGAACACCAACCAGAACAAGCTGAGACCACAGGATATCGACAAAATTGTCGATATGTTTCAAAAGCGTAAAGCAATCGATAAATATTCGTATTTTGCGAGTTACGCCGAAATCGAAGAGAACGAATTCAATCTCAATATCCCGCGATATGTGGATACCTTTGAACCGGAAGAAGAAATCGATATCGCCGCTGTTCAGAATGAGATCGAGCAGATCGAGGTTGAGCTGGCTGAAACTCGGAAGAAAATGAATACCTATTTGAAGGAGCTTGGATTTTAAAGGCCGGTCGTGGAAAGTACGGAAATAAGATTTTATTGTGCGTTATGCGCCGAAAAACACAATAGGGAAATTTGTGTTGTGTTTTGAAATGAAAAAACCGCTGATTTGCCAGGCGGACTCAGCGATAGCCTTTGCAAGTTCTCTTGCAATTGGCAGGAAACAGCATACCCGTAGCGCATATTTAAATGCTGTCAAGGCAATTTTAAGGTGAACGCTTGAAAGATCGTAACGAAAACAGGCCGGGATATAAAAAGACAAAGGTGGGATGGATACCACAGGAATGGAGATGCCTAACTATATCAGATGTACTTGATTGTGTGATAGATTACCGCGGGAAGGCTCCCAATAAAGCAGAAAATGGTATCCCTCTAATAACTGCCAGAAATATCCGAGAAGGATACATTGATTTCAATAGCGGGAAGGAGTTCATTCCTCATGATGATTATGAAGAGTGGATGTGCAGAGGCATACCGCAAACCGGTGATGTCCTTTTTACTACTGAAGCTCCATTAGGCAATGCTGCAATGTTTCCAGAGCAAGGGAAATACGCTTTAGCACAAAGAGTAGTGACGCTTCGGTGCAGCCAAGCTACTCTTATTGGAAAATACTTATTATACTACGTTCTTTCTTCAAATGGACATAATTCTGTTTGTCGTTTAAGTACAGGATCAACCGCATTAGGAATAAAACAAAGAACACTTAAAACAGTATTAATTCCTTTACCCTCGTTAATTGAACAAAAGAAAATAGCCGAAATCCTTTCCACATGGGATGAATCCATTGAACAGATGCGCAATCTTATTGATGCCAAAAAGCGCCGCAAGAAAGCCCTCATGCAGCAACTGCTTACGGGGAAAAAGCGGTTTAAGGATAATGGTGGGAACGATTGGCGAATTAGGTCTCTTGGAGAACTTGTTGAGCCTGTATCACGACCCATACCTAAACCAAAGGAACCATATCTATCGATCAGGATTCGTAGCCATGGCAAAGGAACTTTTCAAAAGACTGTCGAACAGCCTGAGAAGGTCATGATGGAAACTCTCTATCGACTTGATCACCAAGACATCGTTGTAAACATTACTTTTGCATGGGAAGGAGCTATCGCCATAGCTACTGAAAGAGACAAAGGTGGGTTAGTATCTCATAGATTTCCTACCTATCGGTTTAGAGAAAAAGAAGCAGATATTAATTTTTTCCGAAACCTGTTTTTGACGAAAAGATTCGTCTGGGATCTTGGTTTAATATCACCTGGGGGAGCTGGTAGAAACCGTGTAATGAACAAGAAGGATTTTTTAAAACTTAAAGTTCTTTCGCCCAATGTAAAAATGCAAAGAGAAATCGGAAAGATACTAACAACAGCCGATAATGAAATAAAAGCCTTAGAAGACTACAGGAATGCTTTAGAGAGACAAAAACGCGGCCTGATGCAAAAGCTGCTGACGGGCGAAATGCGGATAAGTGTTTGAAGTTACAGTGGTAAGCACTGATATTTTTCCGTAATCATAAAAAAGGTTCGCTCGGACGGCGAACCCATCTCCTTTGGCGCTTACATCCTAATGGAATGATCAATGAATAATAAAATAATCGCTGTATTGAAAAGAAATGTCAATAGGCAAGAGATGAAAATCCTCCGTTTTTTGTGCATGCTTTATATTTCGTGTTTAATTAAGCATTTTGGAGAATATCATACTCTCGTTAATGTTCCGAAAGAAGGCTAAAAGCTTTTCCGGCATCTTCTTATGCGACTTTTGTAGCAGAAAAGTCTCATAAGAAAATTCTTATGGTACTTTTGACCAACAAAAGGACAACAAAATATCATGAACCTTCCCATCAACATAAACGACCTTCTTACCGCCCGCACTGTTGAGTGGGAACGGCTGGAGTTTAAAGCCGGTTGGAACCCTGAAAGGGTGCTGCATACCATGTGTGCCTTTGCCAATGATTTTCACAACCTTGGTGGCGGCTACATCATCATCGGTGTCGAAGAGGACAACGGCCGTCCGATTCTGCCTCCCGATGGTCTACCGGCGGCACAACTCGATGCCATCCAAAAGGAAATTGTAGAGCTTGGCTACCGAATGGTTCCCTATTATCATCCCATCATTGCCCCCTGTGAAATCAATGGAATATATCTCCTTGTGCTTTGGGCTGCGGGTGGGCAGACCAGGCCATACAAGGCTCCGGTATCTTTATCAAAAGGCGAACAGAGATTTGCTTATTATATTCGGAAAGGTCCGGTAACGGTTCGGGCGAGGCACCAGGATGAAACTGAGTTGATGTCTCTGGCTGCCACCGTTCCGTTTGACGACCGTATGAACCGGAGCGCATCTTTGGATGATCTGGATTTGGGGCTGATACGTGCCTATCTGAAGCAGGTTAAAAGTGATCTTTTCAGGGAATCTATTAAAATGGAGTTTGCCCGGCTTTGTAGACAAATGAATATTGTGGATGGAGCGGATGAATCCGTTCGACCCAAAAATGTGGGGCTGATGTTTTTTAATGACGAGCCCTCACAGTTCTTTCCGCAGACACAGATCGATGTTGTTCATTTTCCCGAGGGACCCGGTGCAGATTCATTCACGGAAAAGACATTCAAGGGGCCGCTTCACACCATGTTGCAGGATGCGCTTTCCCATATCCGTTCCATGGTTATCGAGGAAAAGGTGGTAAAACACCCGGATCGGCCCGAAGCGGACCGGTTTTTCAATTATCCTTTTCCCGCCATAGAAGAAGCCCTGTGCAATGCGGTATACCACCGATCTTATGAAATACGTGAGCCCGTTGAAGTGCGTATTCTGCCGGATTCTATTACTATCGGCAGTTTTCCAGGTCCGGATCGTTCCATCCGCGATCAGGATATGCGCGAATTCCGCTTTCTCTCGCGCCGTTATCGCAACCGGCGGGCGGGCGAATTTTTAAAAGAACTTGAAATGACCGAGGGGCGTGGAACCGGCATCCCAAAAATGTTGCGCGAAATCGAGAAAAACGGATCTCCTGAACCAACATTTCACACAGATGATGATCGGACGTTTTTCATGGTTGAATTTCCTGTTCATCCGGTTTTTGCGGAAGCTATGAAAAAGAAGGATGTCACGGAAGTCACCACGGAAGTCACCACGGAAGTCACCACGGAAGTCAAACGGCTCCTGGATGTTATGACCGGAGATCATTCTCGCAAGGAGCTTCAGGAACTATGCAGTTTGAAAAACGCTGAGCATTTTCGAAAAGCCTACCTCTTGCCGGCAATAAACGCCGGTTTTATGAAAATGACACTACCGGACAAACCAAAAAGCCGGCTTCAAAAATACCGGCTTACGGAAACAGGACAGGCGTTGAAGAAATTTCTGGCGGGAGAAACTCGGGCAAGAAAATAGGAAAAGCCTATGGAAGAACAAACCCCATTTGGAAAACCTGATTACGAGATGCCGAGCTATTTGGAAAAGGTTCAATCGCAGCTTCCGGCACTGCATTTGTTGATGCAGCTTGGCTGGCAGTATTTGACGCCGGAAGAGACGGTTCAGCTCCGGGGCGGGCGGCTGGGGTCGACGATCCTGGAGCCGATTCTGGTCGATCACATCCGCACTCATTGTTGTTATGAATTCAAAGGCGCAACGCACCCGTTCACGGAAAACGCCATCCAAAATGCGGTGCAGGCACTCAAAGGATTCCGGGCCACGGGTGCAACCCACCAAAATGAACAGGCCTATGACCTGTTATGTCTCGGAACCAGCGTACCGCAGACCGTCGAAGGGGACACCAAAAGCTTTACCATCGATTTTATCGACTGGAAAAACCCGGAAAACAACTCCTATCACTGCACTGCGGAATACAAGGTCGAGCGCGCCGGGTTCCAGAAACATTATATTCCAGATATTGTGTTGTTCGTAAACGGCATCCCCCTGGTTGTGATCGAATGCAAGCGGTCCGCATATACCCAAACCAAAAAACAGCCCATCGATCTGGCAATCGACCAGCTTGACAGCTATCAGGACAAGGATGGAATCCCCCAGCTTTTTCTTTACAGCCAACTGCTGCTGGCTCTGGCCCGAGACAAGGCCCGCTACGGAACCACGGGAACGTCGCGCCGGTTCTGGGCAAAATGGAGAGAAGCGGATCTCGACACAACCATTGAGCAACTGATTAAAGCGCCGCTTACGCAAGAGAGTATCGACAAATTGCTGTCCGAGCCTTTTGCGGATGTGCGTAAAAAATACCTCTCCGTTCTCGACCAGGGCCGGGAGATTTACGAGCAGGACCGGGCGCTGTATGCTCTTTGCCGCCCGCAGCGGTTGCTTGAACTGTGCTATAAATTCATCCTTTATGACGGCGGCATAAAAAAGATAGCCCGCTACCAGCAGTATTTTACCGTGCATGATATTATGAATCGCGTCTTGAGCGCGGCCGGGGACGAACCGCGACCGGGCGGCGTGGTCTGGCACACCCAGGGCAGTGGTAAATCCCTGACCATGGTCATGCTGGCAAAATCACTGGCCTTGCGCACGGACATTCTCAATCCCAAGGTTATTCTGGTTACCGACCGGATCGATTTGGACGATCAGATTTGCGGAACCTTTCGTGCCTGTGGGCTCGAACCGGAACAGGCCAACACCGGCAAACATCTTGTGGATCTGCTGCTGGATCACCGCACTCACGTGGTGACCACACTGATTCATAAATTTGCGACCGCTGTTGGCAACAGAAAAATGATACAGGCGGACCGCAACACCTTCGTTCTGGTGGATGAGGGCCACCGAAGCCAGTACCAGGAACAGCACGCGCGCATGCGCCTGGCGCTCAAAGGGGCTTGTTTTATTGCGTTTACCGGAACGCCCCTGGCCAAATCCGCCAAGAAGAATACCTTTGCCCAATTCGGAGATCTTTTCCGTCCGGCCTATACCATTGCACGCGCGGTGAAAGACAAGGCAGTTGTACCGCTGCTTTACGAGGGCCGGTATGTACCCCAGGCGGTGGAAAAAGCCGCTATTGACGGATGGTTTGAAAAGCTCACATTAGGACTGACCAAAGACCAGAAAGCCGACCTGAAACGAAAGTTTTCCACCGAGCGCCAGCTCAACAAAGCCACCCGGAAAGTTCGCATGATTGCCTGGGACGTGAGTCTGCATTATTCCATGGCCTATCAGGGAACCGGTCTTAAAGGACAGTTGGTTACCCCCGGGAAGGAAACGGCGCTCAAATATAAGCAGTTCATGGATGAATTCGGCCTAGTTTCCACCGAGGTTTTGATTTCTGCACCCACTGCGCGCGAAGGCGAAGATAAAGACGTTGGGCCGTCTGAAACAGAAAACAGCTTCTGGCAAGCGATGATGGATCGGTACGGTACTGAAAAAAATTATAACAAACAGCTGATTAACGCCTTCAAACGCGGTGAGAGTCCGGAAATCATCATCGTTGTCGACAAACTCATCACCGGCTTTGATGCTCCGGCTAATACGGTGCTGTATCTGGCCCGCAAGCTCAAAGAGCACACCCTGCTTCAGGCCATTGCCCGCGTCAACCGACTTCATGAAGGCAAGGAATACGGGCTGATTCTTGATTACAGCGGAGTTATTGAAGATCTGGACCAAGCCATCGATTTTTATAGCCTTCTTGCCGACTATGACCGGTCGGATTTGGAAGAGACGGTTACCTACATTGCCGATAAGGCAGCAGAGCTTCCGCAACTGCATTCGAACGTATGGGAACTGTTTAGCGAAGTGAAAGGCTCCAAGGACCCGGAAGTCTATGAGGTGCATCTGTGCGATGCTGACCTGCGCAACAAGTTTTATGAGCGATTCAGTCTGTTCGCACGTACGCTGGCTCTTGCCCTATCGTCTGCCAACTTTCTGGAAACTACCCCGCCGAAAACGATCAGCAGATACAAGGCGGATCTTAAGTTTTTCCAGAATTTAAGGGCAGCCGTTACCCAGAGATATCAAGAAACGATTAATTTTTCAGAATATGAGCCCAAGATCAAGAAGCTGATCGATACGCATGTTGGTGCCGGAGAAGTTGAGCAACTCTGTAAACCGATCAATCTTCTGAATGCCAGGGAGCGACAACAGGTGCTCGAAGATAATGGGGTGAGTGTAGGGGCCAAGGCAGACAAAATCGCTTCTGCGACCCAGCATGTGATCGAACAGGAAATCGCTAAAGACCCTGCTTTTTATAGGAAGTTTTCCAAGTTACTGGAGGAGGTGATCGAAGCCTACCATGCAGGAAGACTTCAGGCTTTAGAAGCCCTTGAAAAAATTAAGGACATTTCAACGAAAGTCGTCACGCACACGGATGACGACATCCCTTCTGAACTTATCGGAAAAGATATGGCGCGGCGATATTTTGGTTGCGTTTCCGAGGCCCTGGCTAAATACGGTAAGGATAAGGATAAACCCGGAACAGATATCGCGCTTCAAGTTTCGGAAAGGATAAGCTCCTATAAAATTCGCGATTGGCGCACCAATCAGGACGCAATCAACAAAATGCGGGGTGAGATCGACGACATCCTTTTTGAAGTTGCCGAGCAGCACGGCCTCGATCTTTCGTTGGATAATCACGACGCCATCATTGATCGTTGTATAGAGGTGGCAATTGCAAATGAAGATTAAGGCTGAAAAACATATCTTGGAGTTCGGGTCTCGACAAATACCGTATCGATTACATCGCGTTGAACGCAAGCGTCTGCGCGTTGTTGTGTCTCCGGAACTGACCGTGGATGTATTTGCGCCCAAGAGCATCAATGCTAATCAAATTCATTTAGCCTTGCAAAAAAGGGCTCCCTGGATAGCACGGACTCTCGATAAGTTAGAATCCTATCATCCCTTGCCGGCTCCGAAACGATACATCAGCGGAGAAACTCTTGTTTATCTGGGAAGGCAATATCGCCTCAAAGTTGTAAAAAGCCCGAAACAGCCCGCCAAACTGCTGGGTCGTTTTCTCTGGGTATGGGTTGAAAATAAGAACGATATTCAAGGTGTTAAAAAGGCCGCAGACCAATGGTATCGAAAACGCGCACGAGATATCTTGGCCCGGTATTTGGAAAAATCTTATATTGTTGCGTCGCGTCACGGTGTGCCGGAGCCACTACTGGTCATTCGTAAAATGCGCAAACGATGGGGAAGTTGCAGCAGCAACGGTCGAATCACACTCAATATAAACCTGGTTCAAGTGCCTGTGCATTGCATTGAATATGTGATTATGCATGAGCTATGTCATTTAAAACATAACAACCATTCAAAGGCCTTCTATTCACTTCTGAGTCGTTTCCAACCGGATTGGCGCAAGCGAAAAGAAGCGCTGGACCGCTTTAGGCTTTCTTAATGTTTCTTATAAGGAAATTTTCGCTGTAAAAATAAGTTTTACGTCAAATGGGGTCAAAAATTTTCAGGCCGGGATAAAAACTGGTTTTTTTTATTTGAAAATAGTATGTTAATATTTTTTACCGCAACGGGAAACAGTACTCTGGAATTACGACAAAGCTATAACGTCGAATAAAATAACGGGAAAAACGCTCATGTCGGTATATTTCCAAAACAAGGAGCATGTTGTCGTAGGGGTCATTTC
>CAZDAB010000107.1:0-8823 GCA_964502855.1 uncultured Desulfobacteraceae bacterium
GGCCGCCGGAACAATTGACACCCGGGATACTCCGGTGATATAATCATACGCGAATCTCCCACAATCGCAACCGGGGGGTTCACCTCTAAAGGCGGCCGTCTCGTCCTTGCCCAGGAAGCGGCTGCCTTTTTTTATTTCAGGAAATCACCCGTCGACCTCTCCCCATCCCAACGGTATTTAAACCCTTACCCGGAAAAGTCATGGACTATTCCGTCTTCCCTATCTGTGCCATGGCCAGCCGGGCGGCCTTTCGTTGCCCACTGTATTTTGCAGCATTCTCGAATGCGTGGCGGCTGGCCCTCAAGTCATTGGTTTGCCACGCGGCATACCCGGCCAGCAACCACGCCCGCCCGGCCTGCCGGAAATCGGCCTGTGCGGCCCGGCGATAGGCGGTATTGGCCTCATTAAAGCGCTTCAACCCATACAACAGGTCTCCCTTGAGCATCAAAAGCTCCGGCTCTTTGGTCGCCGAACCAAAGTGATTCAACTGCTCCAGTGCTTTCTCGGACCTGTCGAGCTTTAGATAAGCCGTCACCAGCTTTTGCAATAAACGCTTATCGGGCGTCTCTTTCATCATGCCTTCGTAAACCGTGGCGGCCTTGAGCGGAATGTCCAGTTGAAGATTCAAATCCGCCCATAATTTCCGCTCTTCAGCAGATAGCGGCGTAAGATATCCGTAAATCGTTAAATCTGCCAGGGCCTCCTTGTAACGGCCCATGGATAAATTCACATGTACCAGGGCCTTCCACCATTTTGCAGCGATGCAATTTTCATGGGTAAGACCCGTAGCATAGGATAGGGCCTGCGCGTGCATACCCAGTTGAAGATAAAGGTGGAGCAACGTCTCCTGCCATCTGGTTTTGTTGTCTCCGCCGGACTGCTCCGCCAGCGCTTTGATCTGCGGCAATGCACGACGGGGGTAACCGGCGGCCAGGAGCGCATTGACATAATTCTCCCGCCACTGGGATTGAATCCGGTCGGCGTGCTCCTTAAAAAGTCTTTCGAATGCAGCAAGGGCCGGCATGTATTTTTCGGCCATGAGATAGCCGGCGGCACTGAAATACAGATAATCCGGATGGGTTTGATCGGACCGTTCATAGGCATTGCCATAGCATGTTGCGGCTTCGGCATAGGCTTTGAGTTCGTAATTCGTCTTGGCCAGGTTCAACCAGGCATCCACAAAGTCCGGCTCTTGTTCCACAGCCGCCAGAAGCGCCGTTTTGGCCTGCACATAATCCTCTTTTAGCAAGCAGCAATTGCCCAGGGCAAAATAGAGCACAGGATGACGGCACGCCTTGACATCGGGCTCTTTCATTCCCGGGCGGGCGGCTCGGGTCTGGAACGCCTTGATCCTGTCAACGGCCCCTGCGTAATCCTTTCGATTCATTAAGTCTCTCACCTCTATGAGCACCCGCCTTGTTGAAGTAGGCAAGTCGTTGGGGTCCCAACCGGCCTCTCCCGAATGCGGATTCATAATGGCCACGGCCGCCAGAAGCAGGCCCCTCATCAACACCCCACATGCCATACGTTTTGCAGCTTTCATATCGCACCTATTCCAGTTCAAACCGGATGGTTGTCTCCGCCCACACCTTAACCGGCACACCCTCAACGGTTCCCGGCTCGAAACGCCAGGCCGACACACAACGCATCACGCTCTCATCGAATACACCGGGCGGCTGAGCCTTTATAATGGAGGCATTTTCAACCCTGCCCTGCTCATTGACGATAAATTTCACGTTGACCCAGCCGTGAATCCCCCTGCGCTTGGCCTTCATCGGATAAAAAGGCGGAATGCGCGTCAAAGTAATCAATGGCTGGTCCAGGTCCCCCACGGTAAAGATATTCTTCAGATTCAGGTTATCCAAAAGGGTCAGTGCCGTCGGCAAGTTGAGGACGGATGGACCCACCGGCAGTTTCATATTGACTTCAAAGGGCAAGCTCAGCCTTTGGTTCAGTGTTTGATGGAGAGTCGGCTCGGGGCGCTTGTTTTTTTTAGCCTCAGGTTTGGGCGTCTTATGCTCCACCGGTGTATCCGTCCGCTTGATGCGGATCACATTGATCTCGGGAATCAGGGTGTCGAAGACAGGAGGAGAAACGGACCGATGCAGCAAATTGGGCATCAAGGTAAACCATATCAAATTCATTCCCAAAGCCAGCGCACCGGCCCATACCCATGTCATCCAATTCCGCTGGTATAAAAAATCAAAATAGTTCGATGGCTTGGTCATCCGTCCCACCTAACATACCGAGACGATACACAGTTAAATATTGAAGGGATCATGGACCCTCCGGCAATCGGGCGGCCAAAGAGACATTTTTGGCGCCGGCCATGCGGCAACCGTCCATAACCATGATGGCCGTACCGGTACTGCTGGCTTTGTCGGCGACCACAACCACCGCGCCATCGGGATTTTCCGCAAGGGCCCGTTCAATATTGGCCCGCACCGCCCTTACATCGATTTCACGGCGGTCCAGAAAAATCCGGTTTTGTTGATCAACAGCGATCAGGATCATGGCCTTGGCGTTGGCCACGGCTGTGGAGGCGGTGGGCCGGTTCACATCAATCCCCGTCTCTTTGACAAAAGAAGTGGTCACCAGGAAAAAAATCAACAAAATAAACACCATGTCGATGAGCGGCGCCATATTCAGTTCAGCCGCACCGCGATGGTTCCGTCTTGCCGCCGTAATGTTTAACATGTGCCGATCCCTCCCTGTAAACCGGCAATCAGCCCCGGCCGCCGCCGATGCCCGGTCAAAAACTACAAGTGTCGCCTCAGATAAAATCCCACTGCCGAGATGCGCTGGCACAGGTTGCGCGCCCGGCGATCCAGAAATCCCTTCATGTAAAGACCGGGTATCGCTACCAGTAAACCCGTCTGAGTGGTAATCAGGGCCTCGGAAATACCCCCGGCCATGGCTTTGGCATTGCCCCTGCCGAAAACGGCCAGCACGTCAAATGTGGCGATCATGCCCGTCACCGTGCCCAACAACCCCAAAAGGGGAGCGATGGCGGCCAGTACACCAATAACCGCCAGATAATCTGTCAATTGCCGGTTGATTTTCATGACCGTTTCATCCAGAATATGACGGTCCAATCCCGGGTCCCCACTTCGCCGTCTGACAAATTCGGCCACCAAAAGCGAGATGGCGCCACGATACTGAACAGGATCCGGAATACAGCCGTCGCGGATATGCTCCCAAGCCGTCCTGGCATTCATGTTCTTAACATGCAACCGTCTGAAAAACAGGGTCCGGTTGACGATCAGCAGCCACATCAGCAGGCTCAGCACCACCAGCGGCACCATGACCACCCCGCCGGTTCTCAGGTAATCCTCCAGCCGAAAATATTGGCTCTGCATCAAGCTGATCATCAGACCCCTCGATTTTTGTGAACAATGTTCACCAGGGCAACGGCTTTTTCTTCCATCTGACCGATGATGTTGTCCACCGCCCGGCCGAGCAAGGTATGGGCGAGCATAATAGGGATGGCCACGGACAACCCCAGCATCGTGGTTACCAGTGCCACGGAAATGCCCCCGGACATCATGCGCGGATCACCGGTGCCGTGCTGCGTGATCACATGAAAGGTGTCGATCATGCCGGTCACCGTGCCCAGCAGGCCGAGCAGAGGAGCAATGGCGGCCAGCATACCCAGCGTGGATAGATAGCGCTCCATGGGCGGAATTTCCTTGAGAATGGCTTCCTGCAAAGCGTTTTCCATATCTTCCCGGGCCAGGTGATAGCAGTCCAGGCCGGCTTTCACCACACGGACCACCGCTTTTTCCTCAAAAGGCGCACAGGCCTTCCGGCAGGCGTCCCAGTCCTGATGGGCCGCCAGAGCATCAATACGGCCGATCACACTGTCGGCATCAAATCTTCTTCGCATCAAAAAAATCACCCGTTCAATCACAATGGCAATGCCAAGGCCCAGGATCGCCAGAATGGGCCAGACAATGGGGCCGCCTTTGGGAATCTGCTGCCACAGACTCAGCTCATGGGTAAGTTGGCGCAGGGCGGCGCCACGGGAGACATCCAGGGGTACCGCTTCATCCCGCCCCTCCATATACTGCGAAATCTGTTTTTGCAGGCGGCCTGAGGGAAGCCGGGAAAGGGCATACAGTTTTCGGCCAGACTCAGAATAACTCAGAAAACCAACTTCTCCGCCCAATCGATAGGCGGCAGTAAAACATCCCAGCGCAAGGATGTCGGCTTCAACTTCCCGACCGGCACGGTTAATAATGGTTCCTTTTGTAAGCGTCACCTCACCCGACATTTTGATCTGATCGAAAAGCGTCTCGGTCATCTTACGGATGTCTTCCATTCCGGGGAATTTTGACTGACCGGCAATGGCTTCCAGAAAATCCGAGGTCTTCCCCGTCAATGCGGTTTGCAGGTTTTCGTTCATCAGGGCGGACATGTCTTTGGCATTGACCCGGATCACGCCGACCAATTCCCGGACCATGCTGTCGGTTTCGGCCAGCTTGCCAGACAAAACGTTCTCTTTTTCTTCCAAGGCGCGATGTTCCACAGTAAGCTTCTCAACATCTTGCTGCAGTTGTCGATTTTGCACTTTCAGCTTCTCAATGGCAGTTTTCAGAACCGACTTGTCGTTAATTATGCGAGCCCGGCTTTGGGCGGCCTCCTGTTCGGCCGCTTTCAGTTCTTGAGCCGCTTTCTGCATCAGAGCTTCTTTGGCTTGTTGCGCCCGAACCTGCAGCTCGCGCATATCCCGGCCATACAGCGGGGAGTTTAAAAACAGCAGCGGCAAACTTCCTATTAGAACCCGGCAAAGCAAATGTTTCATCTTACCGTCATCCTTCCTATGGGTAGAGTCAGCAGATCCACCGGCCGACGTTTGAGCCCGATATCCATGGCAGTCTGAATCGCATAGTTGTAAGATTTGGGCAAAGGACTCCATGCGCTTGAGGCCACATTGTAAAATCCGCAGCGCTTCTGATCCAGGGTCTGATAAAAAAGAGCAATCCGGCCCAACCGGAAAATGTTGGCCAGGATCGCACGGTTCTCCACCTCAATGGTTTCCTGGTAAACCTCAATGGTTCGTCCATACTCTGCCTCCACCATAAGCGCCTCCATTATCTTGCGAAATTTTTCGCTGACCGCCACATGGGGATCTATAATCAGACGGTCCAATTTCTCGAGGCGCTGTCCACGCTCGCCTTCTAAAAACGGCATGTCATCGTTGAACTGCTGATGCATTCGCTGGATCAATTCGCTTAAAAAAGGTTGGATCTGATCGGAAATTTGCTCAATATCGGCCAGTTGTTTTGCTTTGGCCGCAATACGGATTCTGATGGCGGCCGAGGTCTGGGTCAGGCTCTCTTTCTGCGCCTCCAGCTGCTTCTGCACTCGTTGCGCCTCCTCATAAGTATCCACAAGCTTTCGCCGTTCCTTCTGCCACTGCTCTTGCGCTTTTTGTGTTTTCTGTCGTATGTCGATAGCCTCTCGGACCGGTTTTTCAACACGGTCGCTCACGTCACTGTTCGCGGACCAACTCTGTAGCGGGGAGCATATCGCCAGCCCGATCAATATCTGCAAAATGATTGTAAATTTTAACAAAATGCCTCCTGTGTCCCGTGAGTTCCATAATGCCCTTCAATCTCGCAGTTGGACAGACCTCAATGATTAACGGGACGGCGCCCTCCATCTCACTGCAACAAAAAAAGGCCGCGAAACCCCTTCCCTTCCGGGAGCATGGACCTTCGTGGCCTTTTTCTTTGTGTTATACGATTTCCGCTAATACCGTGCGGAGAATCGATTTTATTCCGCCAATTGTAAGGTTATAAACCTTGCGTCTGTAAACTGAACCAAATACGAGTGGCTTCTGCCATTATTTAAACTTATTTTTCTACTCCAGACATCTTTAGAAGTCAAGCTTTTTTCATATCCATTTTTATTGATATAGACATCGGCCTCACACGTCTTTCAAAATCTCCTTGATATTTTTTCAACAACGGCTTGCACCGATAGCGCCGCCCTGCCCGTAGACAACATAAATTCATTTCCGCAATGTGTTTCTTCATCCCCTTATACTTTTGCATATGCGATAAAAAAAGATGGTTCCCTTTTTTTCGTTCGTTTTTTTCTCCCGTAAGGATTCATACCAAAGCATGAAATATCATACGGTCTTATATCCTTAAAACGAGCCGTTTGCAAAAGCATACTGGCTTTTTCGAAGCATATGCCTTCGTAAAAAGGGAGGGATTTTTGCAAGGCGGCATAGCAGCAATAAAAACGAACCGAAAGCATACTTCCGTTTCCAAACCTGTCTTTGAGCAAACTGAAAGCCAGATGGTGGATGCTTTTCCAGGTATAGTTCATCCAGAACCCATCCGATACCACCAGTGTACCCCCGGGCTTTAGAACCCGTCGCCATTCTTTAAGCGCTTTATCAGGTGAGGGGAGCGTCCATAGTAGATTGCGGGACACCACCACATCAAACATGTTGTCCTCAAACTCAAGTTCTTCTGCATCGCCGGTTTGAAAATCAATGTTTAGGTTACGCCATGCGGCATTTTGCCTGGCATAGGAGATCATGTTTTCGGAAAGATCGATGCCCGTTACGGAAAAACCCAATCGGGCAAGATAAACGGCAAAATGTCCTCTTCCGGTGCCAATGTCGAGGGCGATACTTCCGGGAGCACCTGAAACCAGTTCTTTTAAAATGGATTCCCATTGTTTTGCAATGGTTACGGATCGATCCGTAAGAAAACTCTTGCTTCTCCAGTTCCAGTATTTTTTAATTATTGTTTTTACTTTTTCCATATTAAATTTCCTCAAACAAAAAAAGCCAAGAAGGTCTTTTCCCCATTTTCGGAGCAAAATGCCTTCATGGCTTTTTTTTAACGGTAAAACCACCGCTGACAACCTTGGAAATGGCTGTTAGCTCAATGGTCTTTATATATTTTCAGTATATTGTAACAAAGCTGATTGACGAAACATCACCTTCGGGTGATAAATAAAATAAATAAATAGTCAATTCATAACATCGTGTCAATATTTTTATTGTTTTCAAACACGATTTTCACCTCGGTGAAATCTGCTCCGCATTTCATCCCAATACGATCTCCCCGCCCTGTCCCTGTATTTTCACAGCGACCTATGGGACAGCAGGGCAGGCAGATTTCACGGACTAAAAATAGTTTTCTTTTTTAAACATTCGTGTTAGTTGTGCGAGTTGTGTATAGCCGTGTCATCTGTGTCCAATAATCGGAAATCAAACCCATGCATGATATTAATTTTAGACACGATCACGAACTTAAAAGACATGATTTTTTAGGCTGCTGCAGGGATTGTAAGCACAGCCTGGATATTATAAAACCCCATATCATGGGATTTGCCAAACGCATTAAAAAGTATACCCCAAAGATGCTGGAAGCACTTAAGCCCGAGGATCTTTATCGGCTCTATCAACTTCTGGATGATCTGGCCCACATGGAAGCCGGTGTGCATCTGGCCGGGCTGATTCTGGATGAGCCGGATATCCGGCGGGAACTTCCGGCAATCCGATCCTATTATTCTACATTTTTCAGTATCCACGAAAAACATTTGGCACAAGATTTACTCAAATCCAAGGACCCCTGGGACACCTTGAAATCTTTTCCCTTTTATCCTCGATATGAAGCCCTGGTGAAAACCCAAATCGAAGCGGTGCCTCCCGCGCCCGGTAGCAGGCTGGCATTTATCGGGTGCGGTCCTGTGCCCATGACGTTGATTCTTATGAGCCGCCTGTATGGCATCCGGTCCATGGGCCTGGACAATTCTGCGGAAACCGTCACTTTGTCAAAAAAGGTAATCCAATGCCTTGGACTGGAAAAACAAATCGAAATTATCCAAGGGGATGAGTCCGGGCTTCAGGATTCGGATTGGAACCTTGTGCTGGTCGCCGCCCTGGCGGAGCCCAAGTCCCGTATCTTTCAAACACTTCGCAAAATTTTGAAAGAACGAAAAAAGCACATTCCCGTTATTTTTCGGACATACACCGGGATGCGCGCCGTTTTGTATAAACCGGTTCAACCCGAAGATATCCGGGGATTTTCGATTGTTAAGGAAATTCTTCCCACGGGACGGGTGAATAATACAACTGTTTTTGCAAAGCTGGATGAATGAAAGAATACGAACTCGAGTCAATCAAAAATGAGTTTCTGGATATTTATGCCGGCATCTGCGATCTAACGGATGATGAAATTCTTAACGGTCCTGAAGATATCTTTGGTTCTCATTTTGAAAGACTGCAGCGCCTCATCGCAAGGAATGTTGATGATCATCTGGCGGACGAACTGCTTTGCGACCTGCAATTGCGGCCGATCACAAAACGTATTTCCCGTCTGAAAACACTTAACGGGCTTCGAATGGAGATCAAGTTTGCACAGTCGATTATCGCCGACATGGATCCGTGGATTGCGCTCCAAGGTTTTATCTATTATCCTAATTATCTCCGGCTGGCGGATATGGAGTACCGGGGAGCAGAGTTGAAACCCGGAAACCGGGTGGTGTTTCTGGGAAGCGGTCCCTTGCCCCTCTCCCTTATCTGCCTTTGCAAACAATACGGCGTCAAAGGCATGGGCATCGAACAGGTGCCGGAATATGCGAAGCTTTCCCAAAAGCTTATTGAAGCTCTTGAATTGACCGAACACATTCAAATTGCTCAGGGAAACCATTTTTCTTTGCCGCTTGATGAGGAATTCAGGCTTGTGATGGTGGCCGCCGATGCAGGCCCGAAGGATGAAATTTTTACCCATCTCGCAAAAACGCTTCCGAACGGAGCAAGACTTTCTTACCGAATCTATGAAAAAGGTTTAAGAC
>CAZDAB010000108.1:0-8803 GCA_964502855.1 uncultured Desulfobacteraceae bacterium
GAGCTTTAAAATATAGGGTAAGCTCAACGCACCCTTAAGAATACGTGCCGTGCCCGGCACACAACCTCATGCTTTACTCGGACTGGTGTTCCGCTTCGCTTCACACCACCGGTAAGCATGCCCGTTCGATTTGAGATATGATAAAATGAAGAAACGGCTCCGCAAGAAAAAACATTGTGGTGAATTCACTGAGTGAATAGTGTCGCGTCTTGAATAGTGAATTAAAACTTTTTTTAATATAATATCAGGAAGTTATTGTCTCAACATAAACTTTTTTTGTGGTTATGTTCAGCATGATTATGATAAGATTTCTCAGTCCCATAGAGGAATCTGCCTGGTTACTGAAATGGCAAATTAAGTGGTTGTATTGGTCATGTGTGAGGAACTGAGGGACTGTTTTTTCAATTTTTGGATACGGTAGCTTGAGGGCAATATTTTTTGGTGTGTGCTGATGAAGCGTCAAAAAGTGGAAAAATTGTCTGAGCGTCCAGACCCGGGACTTTCTGACGTGGACTGAGGGTTCTTTACCCTATCGTTGCATAAACAACACATCAGTTTATACGTTAAACGGCTTGGACAGAGGCTTTGCGTCGATTGGATTAACCATCATAATATCTAACCGTTGATGGCATCCAATGAAAACACCTTTTTTGCTGTGTTGTTTACCTTTCAGCCACCCTGCATGTTGCCATATAGGACGCTTTCGCATGTTGCGAACGCATGCCGGGCATACACATCTGCATGCACAGGACGTAAACTCGCGCCTGTGACGCACGGAACCCCTGCCTCGTAAAAATATTTTTGTCGTCTTGACCCCATACGCTACACGTGTTATTATACGTATAGTGTTGAAGGAGGTGCTTGTAATGCAAAAGAAACTCACACTGACTATAGACGAAGAGGTTTATGAAGGCTTGCGAACGGTCATTGGACCACGAAAAATCAGCCGTTTTATTGAAGAGTTAGTTCGCCCGCATGTTATAAAAAAAGATATGTATGCTGCATATAAAGAAATGGCTGCTGATCAAATCAGGGAATCTGAAGCCCTTGAGTGGGCCGAAGGCACGATTGGAGACTTGGGTGATGAAGAGAGGTGAAGTATGGTGGATTAATTTCGATCCTTCCATCGGAGGTGAAATTCGCAAACAGAGACCCGCCGTCATCGTAAGCAATGATGCTGCCAATCATTATCTGAATAGAGTTCAAGTCGTTCCCTTAACGAGTAATGTTGATAAACTTTATCCAAGTGAAGCTTATGTGACGTTTCGTGGTAAAAAGGCTAAGGCCATGGCAGATCAGCTCACCACGGTAAGCAAGAATCGCCTAATCAATTCAGATGGATCGATTTCTTACACTGAGATGGAAGGTATAGGCAAGGCTATCACCATCCAACTTGACCTTTAAGAGTTGTGAACGGTGTCGCGTCTTGGATAGTGAATAAAGCACCACGATTCAAGACGCAACTCCATAAACTCTCGGATCAGCCAAACCTGAACCAAATCTGAGCGCAAATTCTGCGAAGTTATTTTTGCGCGAGCCCTTAGCTTGTCAAGAAAAAGAAGAAGGTTCTGATTTTTTTCGGTTCATCCGGAATACGGTCAGGGTATAGGAACCGTTATCGTGTTGAAACCTTCGGATAAGGTCGCCAGATTTTTTTCGCTCACTACTGTACCCAGTCCCGGACCCTTCAACGGATCGGCTTCTCCCCCCGGACCCATTGACACATCTTCGACGGTAACGTTTTTTTCGAGCAAAAATTCATCATAAGAACCGTCACAGTATACGGCATCACGGCAAAGAAGACATAAAATCCTGCCGGCGGCCGAAAGAATGCCAGACTCACCTAAGTGGCATCCGATCTGGAAAGAAATTCCGTTGGACCTTAAGTACTCGATAATCTTCAATGAATTTCTGAACCCCCCGCATTTGGACAATCTAACGTTTATCATTTTATAGTAGCCTTCTCCGGCAATCTTTTCCATATCACCCAGAGAGCATGCCGACTCATCGGCCATCAGAACGACACCGGTTTTCTGCATAAGGTCGGCAAAATCGGAGGTTTCCGGGTCGTTCGGCCTCATAGGCTGTTCAATAACCTTAATCCCGTAGTTTTTTATCAAAGGTACGTGTTTTAAGGCCAAAGCATAATCCCATACACAGTTTATATCAACTTTAAGATCGCAATCTTCTCCGAATACCGTGCGGACAGCTTCGAGTATCTCTTCGTTTTGGGATAGATCTTTGCCCAGTTTTAGTTTCACCTTTTTCACTTTCATTTTTTTGATCAGCCGACATATCTCAACAATTCTTTGTTTACCGGCAAGGGGAAGTGCAGCGCCATAATAAACCTTGTTTGTCATAAAATTTTTGGGAAAATAATCTATGATGTTTCTGCCCTGGCTTTTGCCCAAAGCATCCAGCAACGCTGTTTCCAGGGCACAAACAGCAGCATTGTGAGCTTTTCCATGGATAAGACCGTCAACAAGATTCCATATCTGAGAAACGTGGTTCAACTCCCAGGGGAAATTATCCAGTGTAATAAAACGGTATATACTTCGAGCTGCGCTTTCCTGAGACTCTCCGGTTACAAAAGACCTTGGAGCGCCTTCACCATATCCTTTGATTTCACCTTGTTCGGCAACCACTTGAACGATGATGTTTTTGACTGAATTTCTTTTTCTTAAAGAGTGAGAGAACTCGGATGAAAAGGGAAGTAAAACCGGATATACACTTATGTAGTCTATTCTCATATCATCTGTCTTTACATCAATCTTACCTGGCAATGAGGAATAATCAGCAGGGGGTGTTCGGCAGTATTAAGGTAAATATTGCCCCTTTATTCGTATGGTTTCTTACCTGGATAATCCCGCCATGATCTTGCATATTTTGATGGGCAATAAACAATCCAAGACCGGTACCCCTGTGCATGTTACTCTTATGTTTGGTCGTAAAATAGGGATCAAACACCTTGTCAATATGAGAAAGTGGAATTCCGGGGCCATTGTCTTTAATCTCAATGCTAACCGTATCCTGTTTTTCCTTTTCCGTACAATTTTTTGTCGTTAATTCGATCTTCCCTCCCTCAGGGGTAAAATCCACTGCATTTGAAAGGATATTTAAAACAACCTGTTTCATCTTTTCAGAATCCATCCAGACTTGCCCGATATTTGGATCAAATTGACAGGAGATATCAATTTTCTTGGCCTTGCTTTGGGGTGAAATCAGAAGAATCATTGTATCAATCAATCCATGCGGATCATTTAACTCCATGTGTGATTCTTTTGTGTTGACCAGGTCCAGAAGTTCTGTAATAAGATTATTTATCCGGTGTGTCTCTTCCATTGCAATCTTATGAAAGTCTTTTTGGAATTCTTCATCGTTGTATTTTTGCGGCATCATCTGGATGAAGGTCCCGATGGCTGTTAAGGGATTCTTGATCTCATGGGCCAGTCTTGCTGCCAGATTTCCTAAAAAAGAGAATTTTTCGGACCGGCTCAAGAGGGCATGGGATTGCTTGAGTTCTTCCATCTGTTCTTGAAGCCTGCTGTAAAGTTTTGCATTTTCTATGGCAATGGCAATTTGTGGTGCGAAAACTTCCAGTGTCTCCCGTGTTTCTTTGGGCACCCCCTTTCCATCAATCGCATCCGTGGCAATAACACCGATCACCCTGGAACGGGTGATAAGGGGGAGTATGTATACCGAAGTCGGTTTGCCGTAAGTTAACATAATGTTTTCTTTTCTAAGGATCGATCTTTTTACCTCAGGTACATATTCCGGTTGTCCGGTGTTGGTTACCCTGACAAGAATATTACTTAAACGATTTAAAGAAACTTTGTAATTTCTGATAACATCCGGGACGTCACCATTAAATCCGATACCATGAATGTATTCAAGAAACCCCTGGTCTTCATTAACGAGCATAATAACGGCACGGTTGATCCGGCATACGTTGGACAAAAGGTTCATGATGACCGATAGGAGTTGTTCCAGATTAAGTAAAGACAGGATCGCCTTGCCGGTTTCTTGCATAGCTTCAAGTTGTTTGATTCTTTTGTTAAGTTCTACATTTAGCAGGTTGACTTCCTCGTATTTTTGTTCGATGATGGCTTTATCTTCTTCCATTTCCGTTATGGTTTCCATAAGAACCGATTTTGACGTGAGGAACCGTGAAAAAATCTCATGAAATCTGTTTTTGAAAGGCCATTTAATGTGGTATTCACAGTATGGATCCCCATCAAAGTAACAACATTTTTCTTTAATTACTGCAGGGCTTGCTTTCCATATTTTCGGCATTGAAGTATAAACGCCCTGATTATACAGGCATATATTTTTTGTTACCTTCATCTTAGGATTCCAGTGTAAACGGACAACCGCAGCATTTTTCTTAAGTTCAACAAGTTCAACTCTTTTGTTTCTGTTCCAGCGGTCATTTATTTTCTGGCCATGCTTGAGCGCTTTTCTCACAGACCAAAATGCTTTGAATATAATACGCTGAGCGTAGCCCAGAGAAATATTTTCTGCAGCATACCTGCCGATTTTATAAGACGCCATTTCGTCATTAAGGATTGATGCCGCTCTTTTGTATAACTTTGAAATAATGCTGCAGGAAATCCAGCTGTTGGGATCTCTTAAAAAACTTTCAGGATCCTGAAGCGCATCAATTTCAGGGTCGAGATTCCCAAAAAGAGCACTGCAATCACCGTCATTATATTTTTTGACATAATCAAGGATTGCTCTGGAGTTTATGCAGCTCGTTTCCTTTTCCACTTTATTAACCGCTTTTATAAGTTAAAAACTGAGTGGGATTGCTCCCGACCGGGGCGTAATACAGGCCGGAAATGCAAAGCTTCGCCGGAATTTATGAGTCTGTTGATTAATGGTCTTTTCGCAAAATCTCTGCGTTATGCTCAAAAAATAATCCTCGGAATATTAAATATATGCCTGCCTGCCCCGTAGGTCCGGCAGATCGTACTGGGGTGGTTATTTTTTTCGCATGCCTTGATCTTGAACGAAAATCCTCATTAATCAACAGACTCATTTATAATGGTAAAATTCGGGTGCTTCTTTGATCTGACATCAATTTTTTATATTTTTCGGTTAACCCGGGCACCGATTTTTTAAAAATTGAAAGGCTTTCTCCCTGTACGTTAAATATTGATCGGTTGTTGCCTTTGAAACATGGGTCGGGTATGGCATCATCCCTTAAGGACCGAACCGGAAGCCTGAAAAAAGGCATAATATTTAAAAGTGCATTTTTTATTTTTTGGGTGTAATTGGAAAGTTTAAAAATTTTTGTATTATAGTCGAGAATAGTCCCAAAGTCCAAATTTTTTGACGGCTGTCTGACAATGTTCTGCCCAAAAACACCGTCATCGTCAAAAACAACATCCGGCAGAGATACGGCAAAATCATAAATTTTGGTTTTGGGATATACATGACATTCCCCTACCTTAAAGATATGTCCGCCCGGACCTTTGTATTTAGATAAATTTTGGACAAAGACAAGGCTTTCTTTAAGATCTTTTTCCGTATCACCCGGATACCCGGAAATCATGAAAATGATCATCGGGATTTCATTTCGGGCGGCTTCTTTGAAGATAGCGATGGTATTCGCAAGATATTTCTCATAATGAGATTTGTTCTTGACTTTATTCATGCGTCTCAAGGTTCTGTAACTAGCCGACTCAAAGCCAAGGGCGATAATGCCGCACACATCCGCAATGCCGGAAATCATCGAAGGATCCAGCACATCGCAACGACTTTCAAAATTAACTTTCATTCCCAATGTCCTCAGTAATGGAAACAGATCAAAAGATTTAAAAAGAGCATCACTGACCAGCAGGGTGTGGGCATTGATCTTATCCGTCAAATTTTTCAGGTCGTTATAAATTATTTCTGACGGCACTTTTCTTCTGTGGGGTCGTATAAATTCTTCCATGCAAAAATTACACCCATAGGCACAGCCCCTGCTGAAGGCATAGGGTAAAATATCGTACTTCCTGGGATGCATTAATAAATCAAGGTTAAGAAGCGCTTTTCTAGCGAGATCAAACCGTTTTCCTCTCCGGGTTAAATAGGTTTGACCGTCTTTTTTCCACGCAATGCCGGGGATATCTTCGGTCATCGGATTTTTCCCCATATGCAAAAGTTCAACGATCTTAAGTGAAGCCTCTTCGCCTTCACCCAACACAATCAAATCTACTGCCGTGGTTATGGATAAAATCTCTTCATAGTAAATGGTCGGGAAATACCCCCCTAAAAAGATAAAAATATCAGGATCCAAGCTTTTGATAAGATTACAAATATCAATGACTTCTTCTGCCTGGGAAATTGCCGTGCATGATATACCGACCCCCTTTGGTTTTATTTTAGCCAGGTCTTTAAAGAATTCCCGGGATATCTGTTCTTTTCCTTCTTTGTTAAGAGGCAATCCATAGTCCATGGCTACGGAAATAACTTTGATTTCTATGTCCGGTCTGTTAATCTTTATAAAACTCGTGATTTCCAGAATCGGTAAGGGATAAGCAGGAACATACATCCCTGTATTCTTTGAAATCGGTTCAATGAATAAGAACATTGTAAAATCCTGTAGTATGAAACCGTTGCAAAACGCCCCCTTTTGCCCAATTCCTGCGCCTGCCCTGTGGAATGCGTAGCCTATTCCTCTGGGGTCAGGCTCAAACAAGGGAAGGTTCAAGCACAGGAATCGGTGCCGGTGTTTCTGCTACCGCGTCAGAGGGTGCAAACATATCCAATTTCGGATATTTTTTCCATTGATACCATTCTTCAGGAAATTTGTATATATAATGTTCCATAAATTTTAGGACTATCTCCCCGATGGACATATCCATGGATTGCTGATACAGTTTTGTCATTTCTTCCCAAGAAGATGTTATAAATTTATATCTTTGCCAGGAATCTCTGTGCATCGCTCCAAAAACAATAGCGGCTTTACATCTTTTCGATAGAATATTTATTGTTTTGTCCATATGAATATGTTTGCCCAGAAAATCTATTTTTTTATTACGACAGGGCTTCCATTCATCTATCTCGTCACATTGGGTTATCACAACCCGGTTTTCTTTTAGATTGTCAAAAATCGCTTTCATGATATTTGGGGTCTTGTCCGGGTCAATAAATCTGGCTGAAACTTCGCCGGCACGTTGATTTGATATTTCCCGTAACCGGTTTGTTTTAAATTTCACCACAATGGTTACCGGGTAATTATTTAATGCCAGATAACCCGGAATGAATTCGACCCCCCCGAGATGTCCGGTGATTAAAAGAACACCCTTTCCTTCGCCAAGTGCTTGATCTATAGAGGTTATGCCTTGATTTTCTATGTGTGTTCGGAAAAAGGTTTTCCATGTTTCAGTATTGGAAAAGGCATTAAAAAATTTTTCGTAGTAATGGAATAATATGCCTCGAAAAACGTCTCTTGTAATAGATCTAATTTCAGAGCTGTTTTTATGGTCTATGAAAACCATTTTAACAGCCTTTTTGATTTTCCACTTTTCTTTTCTGTTAAAGAAAAAATATAATTTACCCAAAATATTCATGTAATGAAGCGTCATTCTCCAACCCAGCATCCTGCAAACAAAAATATTAAATCGCCCTTGCAAAAAAGAACTTAAATTAATTTTCATGGGTATACCTCCTTTGCGTTCCTGGAATTTTTCTCCGCCGGGTTAGTTTTAAATTCGTTCGCTTTGCTCATCCCGCTATATAGCGGGAGAATGTTGGAATAATGATCACTGGATTAACGGTCCACCCGGAAGCGACGCGTCTAATACAGAATCGATGATTGCAATATTTCAGAAACAAAGATCATAATGATTCAGAATCCGCAATTCGGGTCTGTCCAGGGGTTTTGGTAAATAGAATTTCAGAAACGTATAATTCATAATACCAAGATGAAAATAGAGGCGCGACACGGAAACAACTGGTGAATTTAGAGAACTATACTTTATGAAATATTCACCTAAACTGAGCGTTTCAAATTTTAAAAGGGGATTAAATACCTTTTATTTTTAATGAATTAAATTGATTTATATTTTTAAAATTTGAAACCCTGTGGGATTGCCGACCTTTATCCGCCTCAGGCGTGATTACCGCATCTACTGCGTCAGATGCCGTCCCGCATAGGTGACTATAGCGGAACAACATCTTCCTTGTATCTGCGGCAACCTCGACAATCGCTCAATTTAGGATTCAGATTGTCAGGTTGAACGTATAATATCTATCAATCCATTTGCGTGTGTATTTTCTTCAAAAAACGTGCCACAACCTGCCGAATAGATGGAATCTGGGGTTTGAAAGAGCTGTTATGAGATAGATTTTATATAAGGATTTATTTAAGATCCTTGTTTAGAGCGATGTTATATTAGTATAATAATATAATATATATATAACAAAATAATTTTTTCTTTTAATGGACGAGGGACATTCATAGAAAATAACACAGGAGATATGCACAGAAAAATGTGCACGATGCACATTTTTCTGTGCATCTTCCTTTTGAACACTCTGTGATTGACGAAGATAAAATTTTATGGTCATATATTTTTTAATGACCTTAACACTGAATTAACCATAACATAATAATAACTTAACATCGTCTGTCTCCGGCGGACTCAGAAAACATGGCATAAAGTTTGCTTGTTTTGCGATAGTTGCAACCCGGTCCATACCAAGCTTACAGATTATAGATGAAGAAAGAGCGAACTGGATATGAAAAAAAATCATACAATTCTTGTTGTTGATGATGAAAATGGCGTTCGCCAGTCGTTTAACATGGTCTTAA
>CAZDAB010000109.1:0-8788 GCA_964502855.1 uncultured Desulfobacteraceae bacterium
TGTCGTTTCAAAATAATTAGAATTTTTAGGTTAATATTATCTGGAAATCAACACCCATTCTGGCATAAGGCTCCAGCTTTTGATAAAGTTTAAAATCAACAGAAGTTAGATCTTCTATCAGTTTCTTTATGTAATGAACCTAGGGATCAGCATCTGCAAAAAACCACACCGCCTTCAAAGCTTTTTCTCCTGCCTGCTGTGCATGAAAACAAGAATGAGCAAATTTCCCATTTTCTTTTAGAATAACTGCTGAGTCAATATCATCATCAGCGGTGGTTAACCATCGTTTGGCTTCCCGTATATTCTTCTCAGTGCTCATAAATAGGTTTTCCCCTTTAATTATCATTTTATTAATAAACGGTCGATGGGAGATATTTTCCAATTCTTCCGGAGTGTAAATTAAAATATCAATGGCCCGATCTTTAATGAGTTCAAAAATTTCATCAAATTCATCATACCGGTCAAAAAAACGCTTTCCAGTCTCTTTGATGATCATCAAGTCCAAGTCACTTTTCCTTGTTTTTGAAGCTCTGGCCATTGAACCAAACACCATTGCCTTTATCACCTCATTCTTTTGGAAGATTGGAGCTAACAACTTTTTTATTGTCTCTATATCTTTAATTGATTTCATGCTAAAATCAACTTTTTGCTGTTGCAGGAATAAAGGTAAATGATAATGTTACTGTCGAGTAGAGCCCTATTCCCATTCATCTCGAAGCTCCTGCTGCCATTTTCTGACATCCTGAATCATTTCAAAAGGGTTAATACCCTCTTTCATTTTAAACAGATGTTCAAGTTTACTTTGGACATTGCGTTTTGAACGTAAAGGGCGAATTTTTATTTCTAATTCCATGTCGTTAAATTCGTCCGGGATATTTATGCAGGGCTGAATGCTCTGACCTTTTTTATGACTGTGTACTCTTGCATTATGTTACCTTCCTAATGCCCTAACTATTATCATTTATTAAACTATCTCACGAATTTCGATTTTGGTCAATAATTGAATTAGACCCTGGTTAAATGGTTCAAAAAATTTAACTTCGATGGAATAAACAGAAAAATAAATTCCATTGGGCAGGCAGGATAAATTTGGATCGTCCCGGTGAAATCTCCCTTCGGGGGTCTGCGTAGCATCCCCGGTTAAACAAAAAAAAACGGAACGGTTTAACGGGTTAAAAAGTTAACAAGTAAAAAAAGTTCAAGGAGTTGAATAAGTTAAAGAGTTGAAAGTTAAAAATTATAGGTTATTAGGGTTCAGCAGAAAAATCAAGCTTGACATCATTCTTTACGGTCGGTATTTTTACTGTAAAGAATATTAGGAGAATTAACCATGTACGTGAGCAAACTTTCAGCAAAAGGACAAATCACTATACCAATTGAAATTCGAAAAGCAATACGGATAGAGCCCGGTGATTTTGTTGCCTATGAACTTCAGGGCCAATTTGTAAAACTCAGGCGTATCACACCGTTTGATGCTGCTTTCCATTCTGCCATCTCTGAAACCCTTCAAGAGTGGAACAGCCCGGAGGATGAAGAGGCATTCAATGATTTATAGCCCATGGGATGTTGTGGTCGTCCCGTTTCCATTTGCTGGTAGGCAGGACACCAAAAAACGTCCGGCTCTGGTATTAAGCAATATGGAATTTAACAGGAGCGGGCACAGTGTCCTTGCCATGATAACGACAAAAGGTCATGTGCCATGGCCCGGTGATTCTGAGATCAAGGAATATTCTTCGGCGGGTTTAAATTTACCCTGCCAGGTTAGATTAAAGGTTTTTACTCTGGATAACCGATTGCTGCTTAAAAAAATTGGACGTCTTTCTGAAAATGATTCGAAAAAAGTCAAAAAAAACCTTCATCATCATTTTTCCTAAATTATTTCCAGTAACTGTTAAAAGTGAAAGAGTTAAAAAAGTTGAAAAGTTAAAAGAGTTGAACGGGTTAAAAGAGTTGAACGGGTTAAATCGTTGATTAGTGGAATTTATGCCGTATGGACCCATTTTGCACGCTTTTGCGAGAGTATGACAAGATGATTTTTAAATTGACCGGAAGAGTGAATGCGTAAAAAAGGTATGATAAGTTTGATAATATTACTGGAGGTTGTGGGATTAACCTTCAGTCGAATTACACCTGGATGTCTGCTAAGCGGGAGGATTACCCAGTCACCAAAATGTTCATCAAGAGTAATGAGAATCCGATTTTCATCAATCGACTTCTGCAATATCTGCTGATCATCTGCTCTTGCTTGGCCGACTTCGGAGGCACGCAAAACATCGTGGCCTTCACCACGCAATGCCTGGGCTACATCCAGACGTAACATTTGATCCAGATAAAGCTTAAGGGGCTTAGGCATGGACTGCTCTAATCTCTGTGTGGTCAATAGATGCCCTAGCGTAAAGTAAAGCTGCCCGTATATCTTTTTTCTTTAATTCCGGATAGCCAGCAAGCAAGGTATCCCAGGTTTCACCATCTGCTATCTGTTCCAGAATAACAGAAACAGGAATCCGTGTTCCTTTTATCACAGGCTTTCCATTGCAAACTTTTGGATTAAGTTCAATTCGATCCATCGGAATCATCAAAAATTCCTCCTCCTTAATTTTTCTAATGATACCCATCTAAGCAATTTATGTCAATTTAAGAATACTGAAAATGAAATAGTTAAAGGTTTAAGGGTAAAACGCATAGCGCCCCAGAACCATCTGCCGGAGCTACCCCAGAGGAATAGTCTTCACATTCCACAGGGCGGGCGGGGCAAGCAAGGGGCATAGGGCATAGGGCAAAAGGAAAATTAGGTTACGGGTTGCGAGTTCAAAAGTTGAAAGGGTTAAAAAGTTAAAGGTTATTGGTTATCTGTTATCCGTCCTCTGTCCTCTGCCTTCCGTCCTCTGTCCTCTGCCTTCCGTCCTCTGTTCTCTGCTATCTAATTTCTGTGCTTTCTGACTTCTGTCCTCTGCCCTCTGTCTTCTGTCCTCAGCTACTGGTGAGACCACGATGGCTGTGAGCACGGTAAAGAGTATGGCGTTGGCCGGGATGTGGAGATTGAAATCGAATATACTTTGAATGAGTATTGCGGTTACCCCGGACATGGCGCCCAGGGTTGTGCCCCGGACCAGTCGACTCGGGTTATTTAGCTTTTTAAATCCCTTTACAAAAAAGGCAATTATCATCCAGGCCATAACCGGAACCAAAGCAAGGCCTGTCTCGGCAGTAACCTGCAGATAATCGTTGTGTGCGGCGAAATAACGACTCAGCAACCCGGGGGGTTGATATTGTGTAAATACGGTTGCAAACGTTCCCGGGCCGGCTCCGAGCAAGGCATGATCTTTTATCATTTCCACAACACCTCCCCAGACCGTTATGCGGGCGTTAAGGTTTGGAATGTTTCCCATTTCTTCAGCAGTTTTTATTCTTTTGACCACAGTTGTGCTGGATAGAACAATAAACGCCACAACAAAAAATCCGCAACCCAGGGTAAGCACCAATTTCTTTGACTGAAAATAACGATTCAAAAGCAGGGCAATACACATGAAAAACAGTCCGGTAGCCGCCTCCAACCATCCTCCCTGTGACAGGGATAACAGGAGTGCGGCAAATAAAAGAACGGCCGGAACAATCACCAAAACGAGTTTCATCCCTCTGAAACCGGTCAACAAAAGCCCCAGGAGCAAAGGGAGGGTCATTTCCATGTAACCGGCCAAATGATCGGCATTGCCGAATGTGGATGACAGTCGATCCGGGGCGGCTTGGAAATCCGTATAATCCCACCATGGAAATGGATTGCCGCAGGAATTTTTTAACAGACCTATGATGGATATCAGGGCCGCCGAACCGATAATGAGATACACGAGCCGGCGCAGTTGGGATCGGGTGTTAAGGGTATGGATAATCAGGTAGAAAATGATGACGTAGTTGCACAGCAGAATGAATGACCAGATGCTGGTATATGTGTGAACGGAAAAAACAGTGGATAGAATTGACAGGATCAAAAGAATAAAAATAGGTTTATCCAACGGTGTGGTGATCCATTCCCACCTCCAGGCAAGGCTCTTCTCCAGTAAAAAAGCGGTCAACGCAAGCAGGGTAATCAGGTGGATGACACTTATGGCCCAGCCCTGAACCGAGCCTAATGCCAGGGGGGTGAAAACGAGCAGGGAGTAGAGGGAATAGCGGGTTAGGAGCATTTGTTATTGGTTATCCGTTATTGGTTAATAGGGTTCAGGTGTCGGGTGTCGGAAATTCCGGGTTGTTTTGAAAGATGAACGTCGATCATCGAATAGACTGAACATCGAACCCTGGTCGCCTCTGGCGCCGCCGAAGGCGGGTAAACATCGAACGTCCAACGTTGAACATCGAATAATGATGTCGCTTCGTTCCTCAATTTAATTTCAATTTAATAAAATTTTAGCGTTACCACCTTTGCCATAATTTCAAAATCTTTGTCATTATGAAGTAAGTACAGGTCGTGTTCAATTGTTGTTTGAGCCACGATACAGTCGATGGTGCTGCGAATGGTTATGCCTTTTTTGCGGCAGTCAAAATATATTCTGGCTGCACGGGTGAATGAATCGACAGGATCTTTTGGATGAAAAAAGTGCTGGGAAATAAGATAGGTTACAAGGCGTTTGTATTCTTCCTCAGATTTTGCTCCCTGTAACACTTCTTGATATATGAATGAATTAATTCCAAATGGTATTTTCTGAAGCAAAATGGATCTGAATTTATCTGTAGTCCTGTTTTTAACTCCCTTTAAGAAATCTATCAGTACCGAAGTGTCGACCAGGATCATCTCGCCTCTCGCATCTTTTTATAATCGTACCCTTCGGCGAATTCTATTTTCCCTTCAAGGTCAAGGAGATTCAGGCGACGTTTGTTTTCGACAAATTCTTTCAGGGCAAGGTGAATCAGGTCTTTTTTGGTCTTGATCCCGCTTAATTTTATTGCCTCTTTAACGAGATTATCATCTAAAACTATGTTTGTTCGCATCATACACCTCTCTATACACATCGTTATATGCATAAACACTTTTAAGGAGTGTGTCAAGGGGAATATTGGTTATCAGTTATCAGGAACAAACGCATAGGGCGTGGCGTCCCAGTACGATCTTCCGGACCTACCCCAGAGGAATAGGCTTCACATTCCACAGGGCGGGCGGGGCAAGCATAGGGCAAAGAGGAAAATTAATTTACGGGTTCAGGGGTTAAAAGTTAAAGGTCAAAAGTTAAAGGATAGGGGGCAGGTGCATACATGGCTCCGCCGCTTGGGTTACACGGCCAAAAATTGTACAACATATTAATAATACTATTTATTCGTTAGATCATGGCCCGGTTTTTGCCCATGGATCTTTGAAAACTGATAACGGATAACCCATAACGGGGTAACACCTAATCGAGTTTTGATTCGATTAGGGTAGTATATCTTTTGACGTAGTCATGATTGCCCGGATTGATGGCTATGGCTTTTTTATAATATTCCAGTGTCCGGGACAACTCTCCCAGTTCTATATATGCCTCGGCAATGTTAGCATACAAAGAGGCATTTTCAGGTGCAAGGGCAATGGCCTCCTTCCAGTCCGTGACCGCGCCCAGAAAGTCTTTTTGTTTTAAGCGTAACTTTGCCCGTTCATCAAAAAGCCGGGGACTTGGCTTGTCCGAATGCCGGATCATCAGACCGATCTCTCTTTCCGCTGTCTCTTGTTTTCCGAGCCGTATGAGCACCCCATAAAACATGCGCCGATAATTTATATTAGAGGGCTCCAAAACGGTTGCTTTCTGAATATTCAGCTCCATTTGATCCCAGTCTTTTTCTTTTTCAGCAATACGGGCCAGCCAATAATACGCATCGGCCGTGGGCTCCTGCCGGTTTAGCTCCGTGAGAATTTGCTGAGATCTTTTGTACTGTTTCGAGTCAATGAAATAGCATGCCGAAATGACATGCATCCTGGGAGAAAAAACCAAGCCATGGTTTGCCTCCTGGTAAAACGTATAAAAATCATCCCCATGGTTTTTATTGTTGAATATATGACAAATTCCTTGGAAAGCCTTCTCAATGGGCTCGCTCAAGGATAACGCCCGGATAAAGCTGATATTCGCCTCATGGGTCTGATTGTTCTGAAGATAGAGACGGCCCAGATGAATATAATCCTGTGAGAAAAATTTGTCTTTTTTACACTCAAGCAGTTTTTGAAAATGAACAATGGCATCGGGCCAGTCTTTGTCTTCAGCCAGTATGGAAGACATGGCATTGTGAGCGGATTCGAGCTGCCGACCCCAGCGGATGGTATCCAGAACGCCCTGTTTTACGGCTTTTTTGACGGAAGGGGACCACAAAGGTTCTTTTTTCAGATTCGTAACCACCGGGGGATACATGCCGGCCAGGGAGCGGACCACGGGAATAAGCGCTTGGACATTGTTTTGACGGTATAAATAGCGTGCCATTGAATAATGACAGGAGATACCGTTGGGTCTTAAGTGAATTGCTTTTTCAAAATAGGGCAGGGGATGATAGGGATTGTTTTTGTTTTTCGGGTGGAGACGACCATAGAGCTGTTCCAGACGGCTTTCTGTTCTGGCGAGGCAATGGGCGATTTCCGCATCCAGCGGGTTGTATCGAAATGCCCGAAGATAAGACTCCTTGATTTCTTTGGTATTACGGAAAGCCTGGCGAAGCATTTTTTTCTTTCCCATATTAAATTGCGCATCTGCCAGCTTTTTCCAAATTGTCGCATCTCGGGGTTGATAGGAACCGGCTGTTTTGTAGTTGATGACCGCAAGTCCGAAGTGGCCATTTTTATGCTGATTCCTGGCTTTTAGGTAGTAAACCTGGGAAATAAAACGGGGATACAGGGTGTAAAAAGCTGCTGCCGACAAACAAAGAACGATCGCGCATACCGCATAGCGAACACCAGGAGGCGCATGGAGTGGATATTTAATCGCCATAATATTTCGAGTAGTATTTGTGGTAATATTTGTAATAGCCCTCTTTTTGAATGTTTACCCGGTTCAGAACCACTCCCATTAAATTGGCCTGTGCGCCATGGAGCTGCTCGACGGTCTTTATCACCAGGTTTCGATTCATCATTCCGGACTGGTTAATCAGCAAGACGCCATCTGTGCGGGACGCCAGAAGCAGTGCATCACTGGTGGGCATTACCGGGGAAGAATCGATGACCAGCACATCAAATTTCTTTTGAAGAAAAGACAACAAAAACGACATCCTGGCGGAAGCCAAAAGCTCGGATGGCGCCGGGGGGATACTCCCGCAAGGAAGCAGAAAAAGATTGTCTATTCCGGTATCTATGATCGTGGACGCCACTTTTTTCTCAAGGAAGGGAAGTTCCTCTTCTCCGAAAATGACTTTGCCGTATAACCCATGGATGTCGATGGGATCAAAGGAAGATCGATTATAATCGGACGGAGAAAGCTCCTTAAAGGAAAACTCGCCGGATTTGAGCTGGAATGCAGATCGAAGACCCTCCATCATATGGATGGTCAAGGGGCCGATTAAATCTTTTTCTGTTAACAGCCCCATATTGATTAGAATGAAGCCGAGTTTTTGACCGGTATGTTTTTGTTTATCGATGGCATGTTGTGCCTGTTCTTTGGTGATATGTCCGCTTGCAGTGAGCATAGCGGCCATTTTTTTCTGTTCCGGCCGTTTGAGCCAATTGAGATCCATGAGTTCACCCTGCAGGAAAAAAAGCTCAAGTTCTTCATTCCCATCGGACAGATGCAGGCGACCGGTCTTTTTTTGAAGGGTTAACAGTCTATAAAGATCGCTTATTCCGAATTTTTCGCCGATCCGACCGCGTGTGATAGGCTCATTAAATACTTCGGAGAGCACGCCGGTAAGACCGGGAGATTCTTTTGAAACAACAAACCGACCCAGCATGGGCTTTCTCAGGTCGGCATCAATCATCAGGACGGTTTTGCCCCTCCGGGTTATGGTATGGGACAGGTTTGCAACGGTGAGGGTCTTTCCCTCTACCGCCCCGGCACTGGTTATGAGCAGTGATCGAAACTCTTTTTCCAGAAAAACCAAATCGATATTGGTCCGTAACGTTCTGTAGGCCTCGGCAAAACGTGAATTTGTCGAAAAATTCTTTAAAAATAATTCAGTGGAGGGTCCCGCGCTGTGCTTGCGTTTTTCCTTTTCTTTTTTATTTGACGAAGTCACCTTCCTTAACTGGAGAATACTCAACCAATCCGGGTACTGCTGTTGCAACAGTATTCATTGCAACGGCTTCGGTAGTGCCGATCAGATATATTTGATCTGAGACCGTCCTTTTTTCAACTATAATTTTTGAGAAGTTATAGTTGAAGCACATACAGACTAAAAAAATATATCCTCTTGCCTGAGCAGCACCATGTGTTATATTAAATTTTATATGAAAAAATTCGGGAGGTGTCGAGTAATTAAACGTTTGAAAATTTCTTTCCCGATATCATCGGGAAAGCTAAAAGTAAACTTTGGGTTCTGGCCCCGCCTGCCATTGCAAGGCACGAGCGGGCAGGCCCAATTGGAATAACAAATAACCCGTAATCCCGGTTTTACGCTATAGTTTACACGGGGTATAAAAAAGGAAGGATATATATGAAACTGGCAGTCAGTGGTAAAGGTGGAGTTGGCAAAACAACATTTTCCGCCCTTTTGATACGGACACTAAATGCTCAGGGAAAGCGTGTACTGGCAATCGATGCGGATCCGGATGCAAATCTTGCAGCAGCACTGGGTATCCCCGATGCTGAAAAAATTGTACCCATTGCCGAGATGAAAGAGCTTATTTTTGAGA
>CAZDAB010000110.1:0-8756 GCA_964502855.1 uncultured Desulfobacteraceae bacterium
TCGATATCTGACAACCTGTCCCTAGTCTGTTTTAAAACCTGATCATTATCCATTTTAAGTTGATTACTGAGCATATATACAATCTGCATATCAAGCGATCTCATCTTTCTATCTGCCAATATTTCAATTTCTTTTAAGACCGAAATGTATTTGCCAAAATCAATTTTAACCGCCGTATCAAGCGTTTTTTGGGCTTTTACGGTGTTTGGCTTGTTACTACCCTCGTTTTTCTTTTTTGGGGCATTAGCGCCCGTTTGCTTAGCTCGCTTCATGTCGGTCAAGCACCGCGAACAATAGGGAGAGCTTGGCTGCATGGTGGGGCGTTCACCACAACGCTCACAAACCCTTTTATTTTCTATTTTGGGCGGCTTTGGCGGTTGCTTTTTTTGCTCTGTAATAAATCCTGGGCATTTTTCACAGTTAAATGTTTTCCAGTCTTTTTTTGCAGCGACATCAAGGCATTTTCCGTATTTTTCACAGCTTATATTTCTTTCGCCACTACCTCTTGATGGTCTTTCCTGGGGCATAATGCCTCCATTTTTTTTTAAACTCAGATTTTCGGCCCCCTGGCTGCAATTTTGGCAGTTTAAAAAGGGAATAGGCTCGAATTTGCGACGCTTTAGGTTTGCCTGTTGCCGTTGGACACAGGCGGTAATCTTCAACCGGCAATGGAGTTGATCACAGTAAAAATATTCAGGGCCTTTTAAAATCTCATCTAAATTTACATTTGATATTTCTGGCCCCATTAATTGGCTTTTGCCTTTTTGTTGTCACGGCAACCCTTAAAATGATGTTAAAGGGGAGCCATCGGAACCATTCCAATGGCCCCCATGAAAAAGGAGATAAGGGCTAGGCGTCTATTGATAGAAACAGGACTTCTGGATACCGATGGCGGGCAATAGACGCCGGGTGCCCTTTAACCCTGACAGCCTCCCCCGCCAAAACTTATTTTTTTGATTTCTCTCGCCGTATTTAGCGATTGAATTAGACTTTTTTGTTGCCACAACAACCCTTAAGCGATGTTAACGGCTTGTTTTTAATATTCAAAGAGACCTTGGGGGGACCACAGGAAGCATTCCAGTGGCCCCCCAGGAGGTTAAGGATTTAGGTGTCCATTGTTGGAAATACGGCTTCTGGATACCGTTGGCGGGCAATAGACACCGGCCAATCCTTGGGCCTTCAAAGATTTTCCCGCCAAAACTTATTTTTTTATTTCTGCCAGCTCGTCTTCAAGCGATTCGGTTAACCGTTTTATTTCATTGTCGATTTTTTTAATTTGAGAATCCCGTTCTTTTTGAGATATTCCGATCTCTGGAAGCGGATCAAGCACCTTTTTTATATCGTCTTCAGTAATGGCAAAGGCGAAAAGTGACGCTATGTTGCTATCTTTCAAAGCAAACCGATTCATGCTAGAAAAAGGCGGGATATTTCCCATCCGGCATTCCTCCAAGTGCGGCTTTACATTAAACTCAATGAAGCCTTCTTTTTGGGTAAGGATTTGGTCCGTTGCTAATTTTATGAACTCTTCTTTTGAGATCGGTCGTTCCATAACCTCTTGTTTTTTTTCATGCAGCAATACAATTTGTTTCTTAATGCTTTCCAGGCGCTTTTGAATTGGATCGATCTTTCTCGCAATTATTTCATCGCTTTTTTTCACGACATCGGTTAATTCTTTTTTATTTTCATCCCGTTGCCGATGTCTCTCATGTCTTGTCAACATTGGTGCCATTTTCTTTTTCCTTTCATATTTTTTGATGGTTACCGACCAATCGCTTTTAAATACCTCTCGGTTTCTTTGGGATATCTTTTTGAAACAATTACAAAGGCTTCGCTGTAAGTAATCGGCCTCTCTCGCCTTACACCAACCTCGCTAAACTCAGGCGGATTGTTCAAAACCTCTAAAACCTTTTCATCAAGGAACTTTCCAACATCTTCTATCTCGTCAAATTCAAAGCTCATTGTCTTTTCTCCTTCCATTTTCATAAAGTTTAGATCAGCAAGACCTTTCACAGCCGGGGGCATGGCCCCCAAAAAGCCGACATGCCTTAGACGCCCATCGGGATAGAAAGATGCTGATCGCTTTTTAAACAAACCTCGTTTAACAAGATTCTCAAATTCGGGAACAACGTCTTTAAATTTCGCATAAAGCGCATTCCCGACCCTCTTTAAACCCTCAATCCACCCAAAGGCCGGGGCGTTGTTCTCGGGATGTCCCACGACCAGAGGCGGTTCGTGCTTATTTGGATCAAACATTGAAATAGCCTTGTCAATTATGGCGTCGCCATCATGCAATCTGCCCTGGCTGTCTCTTTGCTCGCCCCCGATAAAAATCTCGATCCAGTCGTCGAATCCTTTAAAATCTGGCATGGTTCTTTCCTTTTCCGAATAAAAAAGGGGGTTACATGATTTTCATGCAACCCCCTCTAGATTGCATCTCGCTGTGTTTTACCCTGGCGAAAGCGGCGAGATTTCCGCTGTTCGGGAGCTACCCTATCGCCAGGGTGTTGACTTTTATTTTTCGATATGTAATGATTCCTTTGGATCGTCGGATCTGTCTTGATCCGGGTTTGGAGCCTCTGCCTGGTCGTCAACCTTTGCAGGGGCTTCTTTTTCTTTAGGTCCTTTTTCTGATTGCCGAATAATATCTTGCTGGACTTCTTGAAAATATTCCGACATATTTATGAGTTGCTTAAAGTTGTCATCTATAAAATTATTAATTTTTTTGACCGCGCTCTTTGCTATCTCAAAATTGCTGCCAATATCCATAGATCCTTCCTGGATAGTCTTTTGATCGGTTTTTAATTCTGAAAGTAAGCATGTGTCTCCATTTCGTAAAACACGGTCGATGGGCCACCAAAGACCGTCAAAGGTGTTTTTGATGCTATTGCTATAATCTGAAATCATCGCGCCAATCTCTTGGCCTCTCCAACCAAGATACTCGCTTTCATGAAAGGCCAAGTCACTAATGATATCACCCAGTGCAGCCAGTTTATTGACACAGCAAATCAAATCATCGCAGCTCGAACATTTTAAGGCTGTTTTCTCCATGTTACCTCCTTTTTTTGGTTTACATAACATTTTAATTTGACTTAAATCGTTTAACTTTTTACGTTTTCCTCCTTTTTTGTTTTGGTTCTGTTAACGGGATGATTCAAAGGCGCTGATTCAGGCTCGATCAAACAATACAGCTTCCCCTTAAAACCGCGCCCCGAAATATGGCAGATAAATCCTGCCTTAACTAAAAAATTTAAATAAGCGACCACGTAATTTTTTGAGGCTCCGGAGAGCTTTTTTATGTCTTGGCGCGTGAAACGCTCTTTTATTCTTATGGCCCGCCACATTTTAGCTGTTTTATTAAGCGGTTTCTGTTTTCCCTGGTAACGATAAAAACCCCGCCTCAATGAAATAATTTCTTTTCTATATTTAAGCTCTCTAACTGCAACTCGCATTTTACGCAGTTCTTTCTCGGTGTTGATATTTAGGGCCTTGGCAAGATCCAGGGAGTTGAAATCTCCCAAATCAAAGGCCGCCTGGCGTATTTTTTGAGTCAACGTTTTACCCATTTCACGCCACCTTTAATTTGCCGCTGGTTTCGGTCTGGTCTTTCCCAGTTAAGTCTATTCGGCCTCTTTCTGGCAATGTGCTAGCAGCTTCTTTGGCTATGGCCATTGTGATTTCAGCCTTATTGTTCAAATGACAAAGGTTTTCAGCTTTTTCCAGCAGGGTGTTTAAAAGGCGAAAATCGCCCAGGCACACCGTTCGGATAAAAGAAGCGGTTTCAATATGACACTCAAGCTCACAGAGCTGCTTGGCAACCTGTTGAACATCCGTAATGTCTAATGGTTGAAACTCATATATTTCTGTTATTCTCGAAAACACTGACCCCATATTTCGGCGATGTAGCAGGTTTATGATGTTCTCTTGACCCACCAAAATGACCGGGATTTGTGCAAAATCATGGATGTCCCGAACCAACTCCACCAACTCTGTTTTTCGAACAATTCGATCTGCCTCATCAAGAATTAATGGGGCGTGGTTTTTTTTTGCTGCCCGTATGAGTTCCCGAAAATCCTGTCTAAGCCTCCCGCTTGGTTCAACTCGAAAGGCTGATAAAAAATCTTCGACCATCATAACCGTTGATCGAGCCCAAACCGTTTTTGCACAACAGTAAAAACATACGACGTTTGAATAAATCCATTGTATAAAGAAAGTCTTCCCATAACCCCAGAGCCCATAAATTAGACCCATGCGGGATAGTCTTGACGGCTTTTTGATTAAACTATCCACAACCCTGGCGCCCTGCGCCAAATTTCTCGTTATAACTGTTTCATCTTTCATTAAACTCCCCCTTGGGCTAATTGTCTGTCAAGATACGACCCAGCCAACTTAAATTCATTGGAACTTAAAAACGCCTCTAAAAACGTCTTTTCACTATCATTCAGCGGTTTGCCCGCCAGCTTTTTTCTCTGAATTATTAGGTACTTTTCCTGATTGTTTCGGATGAGACCTTTTTCCGGCCCTGATGAAGCGGGTTGCTCGTGGTTCTCCTCCGGCACTTCCTGGGTAACCGGGCTTGTGTAAGGAATATTTTGCAGCCCTGGAAAACTCAAAACCTCGGCTTTTTGGGGAAACTCAATCGGCTTCTTTTTCTTATGATGCTCGATCAAAGCGTGTATTCTGTGATCTTTTGGTAAATTTTTATTCACAAGCGATTCATGGGCCTTTATCCGCGTTTTTAGCTCGCGATTCCTCTCCTTTTTCGCTTCAAATATTTCACTCGGTGTCCATCCTTTCAACTGAGGATTTTCAGCCGTACACAGATATTTCCTGTTCAAAAAAACCAAAAGTTCAGAAGCTTCATAATCATTAACTTTTACCGTAACCGTCTGACCTTCAGGAAGTTTTGGATGGAAATAATTCGCGCCTTGATATTCGACGCACCCACGCCTAACTTTACGTTTAAATTCTTGAAAAAGAAGTATATCCAAATCGCGCTCAGAGATAATTTCCCGCGTAAATCCTGGCTGGTTCATCCTTTCCCTGGGCCTTTGACCGGTAGAACTGTGAACGGTCTCATCATACACATAATCAATGTATTCATTTATAATTTTCTGAAGCTCGGCCATCGTATATTCAATTAATATCTCATTTGGCTTGTTTTGAACGCTATTCCCCGAATAACCGGAAAGTCTACGGAAAAGTTTTTCTGTTAGCGTTCGAAATGAGCGCTCAATAAAAGGCTTACCGATAGGCTCGCCGGGAATATTGATAACGAGTGGAATTCCGGCATTTTTACAAAATTCTATGACTCGATAGTTTTTATACGGCCGACCATTGTCGATAACAATTTTTTCAGGCCGCCCCCAGGCAAGGATACGATCTCGAATAATACGGCCTATTTCCAAGGACGTTTCTTTTTCGACCAGATAGTATCTTGTTCGACGCGAATAAACATCTATAACGCCGACTATTTTACAGCGCTTTCCGTCTCTTGTTTTAAGCTCGGAATCCTTAACCTTTGTAAATAAATCGGCAACTGTCGTGTCTATTTCCCAACGCTGATTTGGTCTTGTTATGTTTTCGTCTTTGCGACCCAGGGCGACTTCCATGCCTCGATCTCGGAGCCCCTTTTGTCCCTCGTGTTTTTTAACTAGTGCCGGCCAATTTTCTATTTTATATTCACGGACATATCGCCGGATTGTTGAATCATGAGGTAATTCGCTTTTCCCAAAGCAAACCTTAAGATCATCTATAACGTCTTGTGGTCGACAAAGGTGGTTTTCCCAAACAAGCTCATGTATTTTCTTCTTTACTTCAATAGATGTTCTATCACCAGTATTGCCCCATTCCGGCAAAAGACCAGATAGACTATGTTTTTTATAAGCTTTACGCCATTCATAATATGTTGACTTGCTTATCTTTTTATCTAATTTGATACTTCCTAATTTTCCTCGTAGGTCATTAAAAAGATGTTTCTTTTGATAAGCCCTCAAAACTTTATGCAGGGCTTTGGTTTTCCCGCCTTCTTTTGCATAAAGCTCTATATATTCAGCGGATTGTTTTAAAAACTCAGATCGCGCCTTAGCTATGTCTTGCGCCCATTGTGAAGCTTCGGCAAAAGGAACAAGCGATTTTCCCGAATATTTTTCATGTTTTTCGAGCATTTTTTAATTTCCAAAATAGAGGTCTATGTCTTCAGCCCGAATGTTTAATTTTTCTCGGATTTGCTCTTTTTCTTCTTTAGTGGGGAGCTGCCTGCCCGTAATTAGTCGAGACAACCATGAATCATTTCTGCCACACTCACGAGCAAAAAGAGTCTGGCTCTTAAATTTCTGTATGATTATAAATTTTAATAAAAAGTTCATTAATCACCCCCACACATTTCAACTGTGAAACGTCGCAATGTTTTTTAATGGTAAAAAAATTAAATTTTACTGTCTATTTCTTTTCGAATTTTGCCGATATCAATTAAAATCCCAGCATCCCTTTCTTTAAATGCCTCTTTTATTATATCTAAATTAATTACATAATCCATATCCCAAGGTATGATCAAAAAGTAGTCTTTCTCCTCTCCAAAAAAATAAGCGAGGACACCCGTATGCTTGTCTGGACACAGTGGGGCCTGTAAAAATTTATTCTTAAATTCTTTTAAGATTTCTACAGCTTTAATATTGCCATGAGTTTCTTCTTCCTTAATCTGTTTATTGATATGGGATATGTGACTTTCAAATATTTCAGTGAAATATTTTGTGAAATCGTTTGCCCAATCTCTAATCATGCCAGAATCTCTCAAAGCATTAAGCATCTTCTTTACTGCCCTAAATCCAAAGCCTAAAGAAAATAGTTTTTTAGAAAGTGCATATTCTAAAAGGTTTGTATCATCATAACCTCTTTTTGTCCCGCTGCCGGTTGGTTCTATAAATGCATTAATTAAACTTTTTTCTGACCACGCCAACACATTGCGTGGACTGATCTTTGTAATTTCTGCAACTTGTTTATTTGAATAAATTTCTTTTTCCATAAGTAATAATCTAAAACATTGAAACGTTAGGATGTTTTATATTCTATAAATTGTAATAAAATTTGTGTCAAGAAAAAAATGCAAAAAAAATCAAATTTATTTTTGTAAGAATTAACATATATTAAAAAAAATTCGATAGAATTTTAAAAAACAAAGGAAATTAAAGAAATTTAAAGGAAATCGAAGTTTTTAGCGTTTTTGTCCAATAAAGAAATGAGTCAATAAATTGACCTGTTTAGGCTTAATTTATCGTAAAAAACATTTTACATTATTCAAAAATCGGCCAGTTTTGTATTTATCTATAAATACAGGATAACCCTCTATTATTTCAGTAAATATATGGTTTTCCCTTAGTATTCATGTGCATGAGGTTCTGGAAAAAAGGAAGATTTTTCATGTGCATGAGGTTCTGGAAAAATGGTGTCAAAAAAAATCGCAAAAAACACAGCCGCCAAATATCGCCAAATATAACCATACTTATAACCCCTTGATATCGTCCCCAAAAACCATAAGCAAACCCCCAAACCACCCAAGCTATCCGTAACCATCCGCCACACAGATCCTTGTATATCAACAATTCCAGAACCTCATGCCCCCCTACACGGGTGAAAACATAGGTTCAATCCTTGAGGCGAATGGAACAGCCTGGCTCTATATTTTGGCCTGAAAAACGAACCCCTTCGGCACGATCAGGATAAACCTTGGTTATTTTAATCTCGCCGGTCTTAAGACCGGGTACAAAGAACCGATGCTTTTCCACCCCCGTAAATACGCCGTTACAGTTATAAACTTCAAATATATCACCCGGTGCTATGCCCACTTCTTCCCCGGAGGAAATAACCACTTTTTCTGCAAAGGTTGACGTAATGTATCCTTTCCAGGGCTGTAAAACGATCGCATCACAGATCTGCTCTCCCATATCCTCAGCAATAAATTTCAACGCATCATTTATGGTATGGGTGCTGATTTCACCGGTCCGGTCGATTGAGTCATAGAATACGTCATCGAGCTGGATTTCGTGCGTATAACTCTTATCAAGCAGTTTTGCGCCGGTCAGGGTATCGTATACCTCAGTCATTACCTGAACCTGGACAAAGTTATGAACGGTTTTGAACCACAGGATTCCTTGCGTCTTTTTATGATTTCTGATATCTATTAACGCTCCGGTTACCACTGCATTCAAACCGAGAGATCTGCCGGTTTTGGCCAGATCAAAATTGTCGATCAAGCCGGATGTCTTTCCGGGCAGGTTTAAAAGATAATCCGGATAGCCGGAATCATAGGGCTCCGACACAAGGATGTCCTGGCATGACGTCTTAATGGTTTCCACAAGATCTTTAATGAAGTTTTCTTCTAATCCTTTACCCACGAAAGGAGTTTTGTTTATAAAAAACGCAATGCCCACCCTTTTTTTCAAATCTTCATCCGGAGCCTTATAATCCCGGATAATCCTATTTGTCTTTTTTTTCACGCTGGAATAAGTAGAACATCCGGTAATAAGAGGTAAACAAAGTGGCAAAAGCAAAACCCATGCAAGCATATGAATCTGAGCTTTAATTTCTTTATTCATTATTTTTTCCTTGAAATTCGGCGGTAACTGTGGTGGTAATTCCGCCTCTTGCGGTAAAATCTCCGGTAACGTCCATGGACTTGGGTTCCAGTACGGCAACCAGGTCATTTAAAATCCGGTTGACCAGACTCTCATAGAAAATCCCCACGTTTCTGTATTGCAACA
>CAZDAB010000111.1:0-8738 GCA_964502855.1 uncultured Desulfobacteraceae bacterium
AGGAGGACCTTTCCACAAGGTATACATAAAAACCGGAATCGGCCAGATCCAGAGCTGCCTGCATTCCGGCGATTCCGCCGCCAACCACCATCACGGCACCTGTTTTTTTATTCGGCATTTTCTACTCCTGAGTCAAAAAAAGATGTGACACCACTGATATCGAGTTGATTTATATTGATTCCCAGAGCTTTTTCGTCGATGCCCATGCACAGCCCGAGCAGTTGCGGATAAAGAACAGAAGCCAGCGGATCGCTTCCATTTCCGGAGACCATCATTTTTTGGACCGTATCAAATTGCAGATGACAATAGGGGCAGGCGGAACATAAGTAGTCGGCGCCTGCTTTTTTGCCGGATGAAATTTTTTTCTTTGTTAAATTCATGGAAAGATCATCATTGAAACCCAGTACCGGAGCTCCGCAGCACTCCAGCTTCCGGGTCCAATCCACACTTTTGGCGCCCGTCACCTCAACGAGTTTGTCAAATATAGAGGGGGCAACCGGGTCGTCGAACCGCGTGATCTTGCTGGGGCGCAAGGCATGGCACCCGTAATGGGTTGCGATGTTGCAGTCTTTATATTGCCGGGTTATGTTGCTTTTCAAGGTATCCAAACCCACATCGTGATACAACACCGAAAGGAAGTGCTTGATCTGTATCTTTCCGGTATACTCAAGACCTTTTTGAGCAAGCAATTCATGGACTTCTTTTTGAAGCGATCCGTGTTCCTTCAAGAGATGTTCGGCCTCCTTAAGCGTACCGAAGCAACATTTGCAAAGCGCCAATATATCGAGTCCCGCTTTTTCAGCCAAAGCCAGATTTACGGCCGAAGAGAGGAGGAATGCTTTTTGGTCCACATTGCGCATGGGATATCCGCAGCAATTAAATTCGCGAATATCCTTCAGTTGCACACCCACCTGCCGTAATACAGCTCTGGCGGATGCATCATACTGATCGACCCGGGCAGGTATATTACACCCTAAAAACAATGCATATTTCATGTGAATATCTTTTATCCCTTGATAGTATATGAATTTCCTTCTTAATTTTTGAGCGTTCAGCTGATTTAATCGGCACATGGCTCATGCCGCTTCCAAATCAGAGGAATTTTCTTCGGGAGCCTTCCGGACGTTATTTGCGGCAATATTTTTTAACTGAAGGAAGATATCCGTTATCTGTACATTCTGGGGACAATTTTCCTGGCATTGATAACAGGTTACACAATCCCAAAGCATTCTGGGGCCGGAGGCCATTTCTACCAATCCCAAACCCAGACAGTTCATGATCTGATGGGGCAGCAAACCCAAGGTTTGCAGCGGATTTTCATATTCGGCCACCACCGGGCAAACCGTAGTACAGGTCTGGCAGCCGAAACAGTATGAGAAGGTGCCGGTGCTCGGCAGCTGATTTAATTCGACAATTTCTCTATCCTTAAAAGAAATGGGCGTGCTTGGATCCATCACCTGCTCAAACTTGCCGGCAACAGCCCGGTTGGCGCCTGCCAGCGGTCTGGCATAATCTTCCGCAGGTATATTTTCGCGATTAAGGCCCCGGAAAAAAGAAAATGGAGAAAGTACCAGAGGTTCAGGGCATCCCCTTTGAACCAGATCCTCCCTCACAGTGAACCACAATTCCTTGAGATTGATCCCCGCAGGGCACACCACGGTGCAGCGATCACAATTGGTGCAAAGATAAACCCCTTCCTGGATGGCGCTCAGCTTCCGCTCGCTCAGTTTTTTCCCGGCCGCCAGGGTCTTTAGAAACGTCATTTTTTCCGACGGCAAAATATAATCATTTCCCCGGACATCGAACGCCGGCGCGGCGGAACATCTCAGACTGCAAGTGCCGCAGTGCATACAGGCATCCAATTCCATGACTTGCCGGGTGGCGATATTTGCCGGATCGGATGTATCCTTTTCCATGACCGCATTAGCCAGCAAGCTTACCGGTGTGGCAAAAATATGGAACATTTTACTGAACGGAAGATAGGCCAGGCCCAGAAAACAGGCCAGAAAATGGATGTACCACAGAATCGTAGAGGCTCCCGCCCGATCCAGTGCCAGCGCCACGGGTTTGATGATTTTAGCCGCCGCATAACCGGTAAACGCCCACTGAGGAGCGGAATGACAGTCCATACAACTGGCCTCGTGAAGTTCCTGACCCGTTGACAAAACCTCTTCATCAAAGGGCGCCTTTACGTTGGGAGAGACCGTGCCGAAGTTCTGAACCCAGTAGCTTTCAAGAGCCGCGATTTCATCTTCGTCCTCAAGACCGGCATAATCTTGAACCATGTCCTGATACTCGGTATAGGACGTTATTTTTGCGCCTTCCAAAACAATTCCCGAAAGCAGAATTACGGCCAGAATAAAAATGGCATAATAATCCATGGCGTTTGTTTTAAGACGGGGCACTTTCAAAATGAACCGCCGAAATATGGCAATCCCGATTCCCGCAATGACCATGAAACCGAACAGATCTCTTAAAAACATAAACGGATTGATCGTGGAATAATAACCGGTGAATAAGGGTTCGGAAATGAAGTTTTCGAGAGCATGCATCAGAAGCAGCAGCATAAAACCCACATAGATCAACAGGTGCATGACCCAGCGGAGAAAATCTTCCTTGAGAATCCTTACTTGCAACACCACATCAAGGATAAAGACTTTGATAAGGGTTAAAATCTTTGCACTGAAAACAACCCCCAAGATCCCTTTGACAGCCGCAGACACCCGCTCTGATGCCGGGATCTGCTTGGCTGAGGTTCCGAGGGTGCGTGAAAACCAGGTCCAAATCTTGATCATCAAGCCGAGAGTGAAGATTATAAGAGAGGCATACAGAAACGCCGTAAATACCATAAAAACTCCTTGGTTTCACTTGTTTTAAAAACGGTTCAGTTTTTCAAATGTTAGTACCACTTAAAACCACAGACTCTCCTAAAAAATCAAGCATTTTTCTTACCACGCAATTTTATATTCCGGCATGATAGTTCACAAACACTTGTCCTGTAGTACCGCAATGTGAGACCTTTGTAAAATGTCCCCTTTTGCCCAATTCCTGCGTCAGGCTCAAATTTTAATCCTCAAAATACTCAATGTATTCATGTGGTTAAAATTTTCACCTTCCTTGTTATTGAACAAAATTGAACATTTTTCAAAAGTCTCAATGTCAGGTCCAGTGATTTGATCTTTTCGGTAACAGTTGTTCTAAATCTTATCCGAATTAAAAACTGATCTTGATGCCTGCCGCTAATTTATACAGGTCATCGCTGTCATAATTATCGCTGGCCGCAAGATGGTCGGCTCCGTCGCCGGCGATCAGATAAGCGGCATCTATTTTCAAATCCACATGCTTGTTTAGCTTGTAGGTGTACCACAGGTCAAATTCGTACCCGAGATCATCATCCGATTCATTGGGTTTTAACTCGAGATCTTCTGCGGTCATAAGATAACGTACCGCAGTCCTGAGGTAGTTTTTTCCATTAATCTGGTATTCACCCTGGATGGCATAATTGATCAGTCCTTTATCCATGATATACGGCGCATCCGAGATGAACCGATCACAGTCGGCCATAACGGAATCCTTAAAAAAGATTGTGCCGATAAAGACGTCCACATCGATGGCGTCAAAATTTTCTGCATCGTCGTCATTGGGATCGTCGTCACCGCTGACATAGAGAATGTTGCCGGAGATCTTGAAATTGTCGGTTACCTTGAATCCAAGGGTCAAATTGCCCAACCAGGCGGATCGGTCAAGGTCATCGATGGCAGGGGCTTCGAAATCAATATCTCCGCCCTGATAAATGAAGTCAAAATCGCCGAAAAGTTTGCCCTTGCTGTACTTGCCGGTTAGACCGAGGTAATAGTATTCGCCATCATATTTGTCACCGAGGGTTGTTTCATCTGTGTCCAGATCCGTATAAATACCGAAAAATCCCAGCGTGGTGTTTGGCGTCAGTTTCTTGTCCGCCTTGATTACAAAATAGTCGTTGTCTCCTTCAATATTGGAGGTTGTCTCCTGGTCTTCACCACGGTACCAGCCTGCCATTGTTTTCCAACCAGCAAAATCACTATGGTAGGTGAGGCCCGCAGCGGTTTCCGTCCATACCCAGTGATTGATCTTGGTGGGCTGGAGGCCGGCCCGGATTTTTCCGCCGATAACCGGCATGACTACTTCAGCATAGGCAAACCGGGTCTCCTGGTTGACTCCGTCTCCGGAAAGGCCGAATTTTTTATCTGCATTGGTGTCTCCCCAGTTAACGGTCCCCACTTCCAGGCCGTAAACAATTTTGGCCAGTCCGTCATCGGTTGTGCCTTCAAACCGGAGTCTTGCCTTGGTAAGGCCGAAAAAGGCATCTTCATTCTCACTCATGACGCTATACATCCCACTTTTTAAGCCCTTATCATTGAGGCTACCATTATAACTGAAGTAATCCGTTGGACCACTTTTTTGGGGACCGGCCATAGCGCCATAGTTGTCGGTGACGCCGACCGTCTGCCACATTTTTCCGTGAAAATCAAACTTGAATGCGTATGACGTCCCCGCAATCGCCAGAGATAAAACTGCCGCCAACATAAGATTAAAACAACCTTTTTTCATTTTCCCCCCCATTCTTTTCCTGATTTTTAAAAAATTTAGTTTAATAATTCACCAATCCCTTGGCACAAAAAATTTAGTGTTTTATTAAGTTATCATTTATATTTTTTCAACTTTAGTTTTGATATATTTAAGCAAAGTGGTACCACCAACTTTTTCAGTTGTGTTGGGCTTCATGACACAACTTGGAGTGTTGACCCCACCGAACTGGGGGTACTTTGGGTCTCCTTCAAGCCCGCGAGCATGACCGAACCCTCCTGCAGCGCCCAAAACACCCTGCATGATGAACCATGTTGGATTGGCAGTCATTTTCACCTCTCCCCAGGGTGACGTGAGCAGAACTTTGTCTCCTTCAACAATTCCGAGTTCATTAGCATCAATCATATTAACCCATAAGGGGTTGGTCCCTATTATTTTCATAAGCTGATAATTATTGAAGGTGGAAGAATGTTCATGTTCAAAAACCCGGAAGTTACCGAAAATAAAGGGATACTCATCGTCAGGCTGAAGTTCCTTTTCAGGTTCCTTATAATCGGGCAAAGCATCCACACCTTTTTCTTGTGCCACGGGGTTAAGGAAATTATATTTTCCGGTTTTGCTGTTTCCGGAGGAACCGTATTCATCGGGTGGATTAATACTGCCCCATTTTTTGTATTTATAATACTCCGCCTCATCGGTAATGATGAACCCTTTTTCTTTCAGCTCGTCAAAGGACCAGGGCGTACCAGCCATTTGATTTCTGAAAGCATCTTCCATACTGCTCCACGGGAAATACTGGCCCAGGTTAAGCCTTCTGGCTAATTGAACCGTTATCTTCCACATGGGTCTGGAGTCATACATGGGTGCCACAATCTCGGCATAGTAGCCGATAAACGCCTCGTAAAGCCAGTCCGGTTTCACCTGGCTTTGCTCCATCCAGGTGGCATCCGGAAGAACCACATCGCACAACAGGGCACTGTTGCACATATAAGCATCGATAATCGCCTTAAACTCCATTTTTTCCATAGCCTGTGTGATGGCTGCCTGATTCCCCCAGGAGAGCACCGGGTCGCCGTAATAGATAATCATCCCTTTGAGCTTTCCAGCTTCTACGTCAGCCAACAAATGTGCCGGCGCCCAACCGTTCCACATGTCAAATTTGTTGAGTTTGGGTGCGGAACCCTTAGGCGGTTTCTCCTGTCCTTCTCCCCATGCAGATTTTAATTTTCTTTTGAACGGGAGAGAGGGTCCCCCAGGTGCATCGAAAGTGCCACAAAGGCCGTTGAGAGCCTGAAGAGCTGCCGTACCGTACATACCATTAGGAACCTGTGCCACTCCCGTCCAGGATAAAGCGCCTTTGTTTTTGGCCCTGGCAAATTCAATGGCGATACGCGTTATGGTTTCGGCAGGCACACCGCTAATTTTTGCAGCCCACTTCGGAGTACGGGCAACACTGTCTTCCTCGCCCATAATCCTGTTTTTGAATTCATCAAATCCATGGGTCCAATTTTTTACAAATTCTTTATCGTAAAGATCATTTTCGATAATAACATAGCACATAGCCATGGCAACTGCACCATCGGTTGCCGGATTTATTGGGATCCATTCCGTGGCCGCAGCCGCGGTTTCGGACCTCCGGGGATCGAAAATAACCAGCTTAGCGCCCCTCTTGAGAGCAGCTTTCAGTTGTGCGGTCTTGCGTTGACCATAGGAGCTGGCAAATTCGTTCATACCGAAGTGAATAATATAGTCGGAATCCTGATAGTTTATCCAGGGCCTCTTGTCGTTCAGGTTATGTTCGTTGGCCATACGGTTGGCATTATCACACATGGGCCGGTGGGTGGTCTTGGGACACCCCATATGGTCGAAAAGAGCCTCGTGGATCCAGTTTGCAAAGTCGTTGCCCCGGAAATACCCAAGTTTTGCGGGTTCAATACTTTTAATACCTTCTGCTACCCTGTCCAGGGCTTCGTCCCAGGTGGCCTTGCGGAAACGACCGTTTTCTTTAATAAGGGGCGCCTTGAGTCGGTACGGTGAGTAAAGATGCTTAGGTGCCGAACCACCTTTGGGACATAGCCTGCCTCCGCCTTTGGGATCACCGGTAAGACCGGAGGTGCCGGTCAGGACGCCATCCTTCAACTTGGCAGTCATACCGCAGAGCGCTCCGCAGGTATAACAATGGGTTGCGATATTCCTATCTGATTCCGGATCGACGGTACCTTGGGTCAGGGTAAAGTAAGCCGGATCAAGGTTTAGTGTTTGTACAGACCCCACTAATTTCTGGGTGGTCTCCTCGCCCCGGGTAAAGCCGTCTATCCTCATATTTTCACACATCAGCGCCCCCCGTGTGAAATGGGCCAAAGCCTGATAAAAGCCGGTTTGAGCAGATGCTGCAAGTTGGTCACAAAAAGAGGCCACCCATTGCAAGTACTTATTTTTAAAGAAATCCTTGTACAGATCTCCCTTGCCTTTCTCAAGGAGATAACGGAGAAGTTCCATCTCCACTGCGATATGTTCTTCAAGGTCTTTATATTCGGGAGATTTATGCACACCGGCCTTACGGAAAAACTCTCTCAGTTCAAAAACCGGTTTTTGCATCACCACCGGTTCTTTGGTTACGTGGACAGATTCGTATGGAAAGACAGGATTTTGACCGGCGTTAAGAAAGAGATCTGCATAATCATAGCGTAACTCCTTATAAAGGTTCTCTGCGTCACTGCTTTTTAAATACAACCTCATACCCTCGGCCCCGCTCATAAGATCTATGAACCCGCAACCTTTTACGGATTCCAATAGCCCATCGAGAAACTCGTCTTTCTGCATCGCGGTTATGAGATCTAAAGGTATTTCGTCACGATAAAGGGTGGAAAGAAATTGGTACCTTACGGCCCTTGATTCAAAATATGCTGTATCCATGCTCTGTCTCCTTTCTTATTCTTAGGGGCTTAGCAATTATTTTTGTGTTTTTTGTGGCAAAACTTTTTTCTTCTCGCCACAAAGGCATCTATACACAAAGAAGAAATAAAAAAATGAAATCCTTCGTGTCTTTCTACAAATGGATTATTGAATTGTAGTATTTTTTTCGGCAACAAAACAAATCTTAAATGGCAGGCTTATAAGCAATATTCATACCATTAAAAAAGCTTTTCGATTCATTTTTCTTTATGGCTTATCTTTTTTGAAACATCTTGTATTTTCAAAATAAAAAGATGTTTTTTTCATCCAAGGCCATGGATAAAATTTCATGGAAGGCCATAGTTAAGTGCAAATAGATGCATACTTCTTATTGCATCGACATATTTTTATTGCGCGCATATTATCTTGAAATAACTATAAAATAAATTGGATGGAAATATGTGCAATTATTTTATGGCAGTCGATCATGTTTTCAAGATCCTTGACCCGAATTGTTGGAACTCTTTTCTTCCCCCCAAAATTCAGGATATCCTATTGATTTAATATTATAAATTTAAACTCTCTCTCCGGCCTCGTTTTTTAAACACAAGGGTCGGGTTTCCGGTGGCATATAGTTTGCTATATAAAAAGTTTCTATTCGGCTACATCCATTTTCTACTTTTTTTTGAAGGCCTGCGGTTTCTATAACCTGCGACTTTAAAAGAGGCGGGTGTAACTGTTCACGCATAAGCGCTAAATTATTTTTGCGTCGGATGGACTGTGGAAGGTTTGCTGAAAATGAATGAACGTCCAACATCGAACGTCCAACATCGAGTGTTGAATGGAAAAACATGAAGGGTTATGCCTCATATGGAATATACAAATGCCTGTTTATGGATAATGAATAAATCAGATCTATTTAAAAAAATTGCTTATTCTATCATTGTGGGGATCTTGGGTTCCCTGCTTCTTGTCGGTTTTTTTACGACCTTGATGTCTTATGGTACAATCGAAAAGCTTCTGCCCTGGGTCATCGGTTTCAATGCTGCTTTAACAGGGCATAACCTGATAAACAGGACAAACAACCGCCTAAAATATGAACGAATCTTTGCTGTAGGCTCCGGTATTGCGATGGTCGTTATTAGCGTTGTTCTCATAAATATCATTTTTTTTAATCTCATGGGCGGCTATCTCGTTTATATGAATGAGTTAATTTTCTTAATTGCTATCGGGGCGGTCCTTAGCGGACTTGGCGCAATATTGGCAAATAATTTTAT
>CAZDAB010000112.1:0-8653 GCA_964502855.1 uncultured Desulfobacteraceae bacterium
GATCAAGGCATGTGAAAAAAATAACCACAGGCATATGTTTAATATTCCGAGGATTGTTTTTTGAACATAACGCAGAGATTGGGCAAAAAGACCATTTATGGATGGACACTCCTAAAAACAAGTCCATTCTTTGACAATAAACATCAAACACGAATTTTTATTCAACCGTATCACGAACTCTTTTTTGGATCAGGATTTTATATTTAGTAGAACTCTATGATATTACAGTATATTTTTCATATATTATATTTTTTGGTATTTATGAAAAATTCTGTTTAAGCGCTTGACAAGAAAACTTGGTGTCATATGTTACGCGCATAAGCTCATAACCGGAAGGAATTTTTAGCGAATGATTATCAGCATTGCAAGCGGAAAAGGCGGTACCGGAAAAACCACTGTGGCCACCAACCTGGCCGTTTCCATTGGTTCGGGTGTACAACTGCTGGACTGTGACGTGGAAGAGCCCAATGCTCACCTATTTCTCAACCCGGTCATTGAAGAGAAAAAATCTGTTTTCACACCGGTCCCAAAAATTGATGAAGAAAAATGCACCTTCTGCAAAAAATGTGCTGAAATATGCAGGTTCAAGGCCATTGCTGTGATCGGAGAAATGGTGTTGACGTTCCCGGAACTTTGTCATAGTTGTGGCGGTTGTGTGGAGGTCTGCCCTGAAAATGCCGTCACCGAAACCGGTCGAAATCTGGGTGTGATTGAAACCGGCCGCAGAAATAATCTCAATTTTGTACACGGCCGGTTGAGGATCGGTGAGGCCATGTCACCTCCTTTAATCAGAGAGGTTCGGTCATATACCCGTCCGGATCAGTTTACCATCATCGACGCACCTCCGGGAACGTCATGCCCGGTAATTGCCGCCATGAAGGGAACTGATTTCGTCTTGATGGTCACCGAACCCACGCCGTTCGGTCTGCACGATTTGAAACTGGCTGTGGAAGCGGTGAAACTTCTTGGAATTCCGACGGGACTGGTCATTAATCGCTCGGATATCGGTGACAATCGGGTAACGGAATACGCTGAAAAAGAGAACCTGCCCATTTTAATGGAGATTCCCTTTGATCGTAAAATAGCGGAAGCGTATTCAAGAGGCGAACTCATTGTTGAAGAAATGCCGGGATGGAAAGAAAAATTTCTGAAATTATACGATAATATTAAAAAAATGGCAGTTTAAGGGAGAAAAGATTTTAATGAAAGAGTTGGTTGTCATCAGCGGAAAAGGCGGCACCGGAAAGACGAGTCTTATGGCGGCCTTTGCCTCATTGGCCAAAAATAAGGTCCTTTGTGATGCCGATGTAGATGCCGCTGATCTTCATTTGCTTACGGACCCGGAAATAAAAAAACGTTATGATTTTCAGGGAGGCGGCATTGCGGTTATTGATCCCGATAAATGCACCCAATGCGGCCTTTGCAGGGAGTTGTGTCGCTGGGAAGCTATAAGCGAACAGTTTGAAGTGGATTCTATCGAATGCGAGGGGTGTGGGGTTTGTGTGGATTTTTGCCCGGAACAGGCCATCGAATTTCCGCTAAGTACCTGCGGCCAATGGTTTATTTCAGATACCCGTTTCGGTCCCATGGTGCATGCCAGATTGGGCATTGCCGAAGAAAATTCAGGGAAACTGGTTACCCTTATTCGGCAGGAAGCTAAAAAACTTGCAGAAAAAAATAAATTGGATCTGATCGTCACAGACGGTCCGCCGGGTGTGGGATGTCCGGTAATTGCTTCAATCGGTGGGGCTACAGCCCTTCTCATCGTAACCGAGCCCACAGTTTCAGGATTGCATGACATGGAGCGGGTCGCACAATTGGCTGCTCATTTTAAGGTTCCTGGCATGGTGTGTGTAAACAAATTTGACCTTAATATTGACCAGACACAGGCCATTGAAAAACTGGCAAAAGAAAAAAAGATGACGGTTCTGGGACGGATTCCTTTTGATCCCGTTTTTACGAAATCCATGGTGCAGGGAAAAACCATTTTTGAGTACAATACGGAATCAATAACCGGCCAGGCAGTTGAACAGATATGGAAAAAAATTATTGAATCCCCTGTAATGAACGGAAAAGGGGAAGTTTGATTCTAATAACATTAAAAATAAAATAAAGGAGAATTTTGTACAATGCAAAATGGAAGGATAGCTGTTCCGTCAATGGAAAAAGGCGGACTTGACGGCCAACGGTCGGGACATTTTGGCCACTGTGATGTTTTTACCCTGGTAGATGTTGAAGCAGGAGAGATCAAGGGAGTCACCACGATCTCAAATCAGAGTCATGTCCAGGGTGGATGTATGGTCCCGGTTAATCTCCTGGCGGAACATAATGTAAATGCTTTAATTGTGGGAGGTATCGGCATGCGCCCGCTCATGGGGTTCCGGCAGGTGGGTATCGATGTTTATCACGATGCCGTGCGTCCTGAAATAAGGCCGGTTGTGGAAGACCTGATCGCAGGGAAATTGTCTGCAATTACGGATGATCAGGTTTGCGGTGGCGGCCCCGGTGGCGTATGAATAAAGACAAACTAATTCGGAGAATGATATAATGAAAATAGCTGTAACATCAAAGGGACCTGACCTTGATGATCAGGTTGATCCTCGCTTCGGGCGGGCCGCATATATACTTGTTGTCGATTCACAAACCTTTGATTTTGACGTTCTGGACAACAAAGAAAATGTTAATGCACTTAAAGGGGCCGGCATCCAGGCAGCCGGAATGGTGAGCGATAGGGGAGCAGAGGTTTTGATTACCGGATTTTGCGGACCCAATGCATTTAAAGTTCTAAATGCCGCAAAAATCAAGGTGGCTTCTGATGCCGAAGGCACCGTCAGGGATGCCGTAGAGTCTTTTATTCAAGGGAAATTGACTTTTTCTGATCAGGCAAATGTTGAAGGTCAATGGTAAGAATGTTGGATGGTTCAGTGATTGCGCAGCCGCAAATTAACTTCTTGGAACCTATAACCTGTCGAACTTAAAATATTTTTAGGAAACTTTAGTTTTTGCCCCATATATGGAATACTGGAATGATGAAATGATGAAATGATGTTTTTTAAAGGAAGTTTTCTGTTTTTTTATGTTTTTGTCAGACACATAATCCTAATAAACCTTTGCTCCAGCATTTCAAAAGCCAGTTATCCAGTATTCCATTATTCCAACATTCCAAATGTGAACACTTCGTTCCTCAGCATAAACTCAGCGAACTAAGCTTTTTATAGGAGTTTTATGAAATTCCTGGTTATCGGTGGTGATGCAGCCGGAATGAGCGCTGCAAGCAAAGCAAAAAGAAACAATCCTGATCTGGATATTACCGTATTGGAAAAGACACTGGATGTCTCATACAGTGCCTGCGGGATGCCATACAATATCGCCGATTCCAACAGGGAAATCGATGATCTTGTTGTCAGACAGGCAAGTGTCTTTCGAGAAAAACAGGGTATCAATGTTTTGACCGGTCATTGCGTTAAATCGATTAATCCCTTAAGCAAAACCGTTGCCGGCATATCTTTGCAGGGAAAAAATTTCCAATTTTCCTATGATAAACTACTGATTGCAACCGGAGGGTCTCCGATCATCCCTGATCTATCCGGTTTTGATCTTCCCGGTGTTATGGCCTTAAAAAATCTGGATGACGGGAGAAAAATCAAAGCATATATAACATCCAACACGGTTAAAAAAGCCGTTATCATCGGCATGGGATATATCGGTCTTGAAATGTGTGAAGCGCTCAGGGCCAGATCCATAGAAGTAGATATGGTAAAACCCGGCCCCGTGTTTCTCCCATGGATGGAAAAGGAACTGTCCGATGTCGTTAGAAACGAAGTGGAAACCAATAAAGTAACATTACATCCGGGCCATGCGCTGAAAAAAATCCACGGCGACGGCCCACGGCTACAGGTAATATGTTCTGATCTTATCCTTGAAGCCGATATGATTCTGGTGGCCATTGGAATAAAACCAAACAGCAAGCTTGCCTCTAACGCAGGCCTTGACATTGGTTTAAGCGATGCGATTTCCGTGGACAGAACCCTCAAAACTTCGGATGAAAACATATATGCTGCGGGAGATTGTGCGGATGCCTATCACGTTGTTTCGGGTAAAAAAACGTGGATACCTCTGGCATTACGGGCGAATCGCGCAGGCTGGGCGGTTGCCGACAATATCTGCGGCAAGGCGGTTGAACTTCCGGGAATTGCCGGTACAGCAGTGTTTAAGGTATTTAATCTCGAAGTGGCGCGTACCGGCCTTACCATGAAAGAAGCCGCAGATTTTGGTTTTGAGCCTGCAAAGGTTATTGTTAAAACCCGTTCGCGCGCCCATGCCCACCCCGGCGCGTCGCTCATTCATGTCTTCATGATCGGCGACAAAAAATCCGGACGTCTCTTGGGCGCCCAGATGGTGGGAAAGGAAGGCGTTGCACATAGAATTAATGCGATCGCCGTTGCGTTACACGGCCGAATGACCGTTGAAGAATACTACCAAACAGATCTGGCATACGCCCCGCCCTTTGGCCCGGTCTGGGACCCCACACTCACCGCAGCAAATCAACTGCTTAAAAAAATGAGCTCAGGGGCTTCGCCCCAATTGGAATAGTGGAATGATGGAGTAATGGAACAATGGGTTTTAAGGAGTTTTTTACAATTAAAATGGTTTATTTCCGCATTTATCCCCAATATTCCAGCATTCCATTATTCCATTCTTATGGTATAAACAGGTTTCCATTAATAAACCTGCATTTTCATAAAGTTGTAGAGTTTTCGAGACATCTAGTTATGAGGCTGAAACTGTCTCTATAACCGCTTTTTTCCGAAGCTCTTCAATGTACCCTTTGAGTTCTTTCCCTGTTTTTTGTTTTTTTAAATACTGACCAATTTGATCTTTTACATCTTCATAACCCATAACCGATGCCGGTTTCTTATCCACGACTTTAATCAAATGGTATCCGAAACGCGTTTCAACGATATCGCTGACTTCACCTGTTTTTAATTTAAATGCAACATCTTCAAAGGGTTTCACCATTTTTCCGCGTCCAAAATAACCGAGATCGCCTCCCTTAATATTGCTCGGACATTCTGAAATCTCTTTGGCAAGCACGGCAAAATCTTCGCCAGCCTTCAGCCTTTTTTGTATCTTTTGGAGTTTTGCCTTTTTTTCATCTTTTACGGACGGTTCGGCCTGGAAATCAGCCTTGATTAAAATATGACTGGCTCTCACCTGCTCGGATCTCTTGAAGGACTCTGGATGGGTATCGTAAAATGTCCTTATCTCCGGGTCAGGAATAACAACCAGGGCTGCAATCTGGTTATCAATAAGCTTATTGATAACTTGCCCGCGTTCAATGTCGGATTGAAGTTCAGCTTCAGTAAGTCCGGATTCAGCAATGAGTTTTTTAAAATCGGCATCAGTGGCAAATCCTTTTTTGATTTTTTTAAGTTCCGCGGCAATGGCTTCGGGTTCAACCGTTATGCCCTTTTTTCGGCTTTCCTGAAACAGCAGTTCTTCATTGATCATAGTTTTAAGAATATCCGTTTTGATTTGAGCCAATCTTTCATCGGAAATCTGCTGTCCCTGCCGTAAGATATGCTGTTTTACCTGATTTAATTTCCGGTCAAAATCGACTTTGGTAATCACGATTCCGTTAACCACGGCCAGTTTCTCACCCATGGGTTCCGGTTGCCCTGCAAAGGTCGAACCCACAGATAGCATTAGAAGCAATATTGCACCGAAATGCAGGACAGGCGTTTTGTTTAAAAGTGTCATGAAAAATCTCCTTTTGTAGTTGATGAATTCGTAACAGCAAGGATCCATCACGGTTAAGGTTTTAAGATTTAGGTTTCAGAAAGTTAATTTTAGCGTGTTAACAGACACTTAAAACCTAAAACTTGCAACTCTCGTAACAAGTTGTTTTTTTTTGACTTTTTACGAGACCATCATAGCATAGTTCGTTTAAATTTAAAAAACCAAAATGAAGCTCCCCGCAGCAAGCTGCGGAGTATCAAAGCGAAATTGCGCCGTAGCCATTCCAACGTTGGAATGATATAGCGGAATTAACCCGCCTTCGCTCTGATGAGCTTCGGCGCGGTTCACCTCACCTGTCATCCCTGCAGCAAGCTGCTGGGTATTCCGGCGAAGGCGAATCAAAGCGGGTGGTTTCTCAGAAAATCCTTAATCAGCGGAATAATTCTGCGTGCCGCATCTTCGAGAACATAATGTCCCGCATCTTTAAAGGCATGAACCTCTGCATTCGGGAAACGACGCCGCCACTCGGCAAGATATGCGGAGTCAAAAACAAAATCGTGCTCGCCCCAGCAGATAAGCATGGGGATGTGGCTGAGTTTATACAGATTTTCATCAACATATTTGACAAGGCCATAACTTGGGTCCTTCTCGCTGACGGGAATATCCTGAACAAATTTTAATGTTGCAATCCGGTTATTCCAACTGTTGTACGGAGCGATAAGGCCTGATTTAACATCTTTTTTCATTCCTTTGTAAGATGCCATGTAGAGCGCACCATAGGCAAACAGATTAAATCCTTGCACCGCCAGGCTCGCGAATGGTGTGACATTTCGCACCAGCTTCAGTCTTATGGGAAGCGTTTTCCCCTTGGGCGGAAGAAAGGCGGCGGTATTCATAATCACGATTCGACGGATCCTTTGAGGGTATCTTACCGCATAGACCATACCGATCATCCCCCCCCAGTCGTGGAGCACCAGTGTAATTTTCTCCTTAACCCCAAGGTGTTCAAGAAAACTTTCCAAATCACGGACACGGCTTTCCAATCTGTAATCGTATTGTTTAATGCCGGGTTTTTCAGACAGGCCGCACCCGATATGGTCCGGCGCTAGGGTGCGATATCGGTCTGACAACTCCCGGATCAGTTTACGAAAATAGAAAGACCAGGTTGGATTTCCGTGAATCATAACAACAGGATCACCGGTTCCCTGGTCCAGGAAATGATACTTTAGACCGTTTATTCCCATGTAATGGGACGTAAACGGGTAAAGATGATAAAAGTCAGAGAGATTAACTGGTCTGTTTTTTTTCATTTAACAAAAATCCAATGCCCGGATTCTTACCACTTTATTCCCAGCATCAGGCAGTTCAGACCGCTGCCGATACCAAAAAAACCAACAAGATCATTTTTAACCAGAAACTCCCGCTCTTCGGCAATTGCAGCCGTGATGGGCAGGGATACCGTGCCCACGTTCCCGAGATGTTTGAACGTGGTGAAATCTTTCTCTTCCGGGATCCCGATAGACTCGAGTATATTTCTCTGATGGGTTGCGCCTACCTGGTGGCAAATAACCTTGTCCGGCTTATCATCCGGCCAGGATAGTTTTTCTTTAAACGCGTGGTAAGTTTCTATTCCCAGGGCCACACCGTGCCGTAAAACGCCTACGGAATCTGTCTGCATGACATGGAGCCCGCTGGCCGGCATACCGGTATCCGGCCCCCATCGGCACAGTTTATAATGTCTGGTCGCACTTCTTACGACCCCTCCAAAAAGACGATGCCCCGTATTGGAAATAGATGCTTCCGTCATAAGTACGGCCACCGCCCCTGATCCTCCGGTCAACGTCGCAACGGTCCTCTTAAAATGCTCCATATCCTTGGTTTCAAGGAGACGGTCAATGGTAAAATCGATGATCTGTCTTGCAGACTCGCAGGACACCACAAGACCGGCCTTGATCTGGCCGAGTTCTATTGCATTTGCCACCTGGATCATCCCGTTTAAGACCCCCAGGCAGGCATTTGAAACATCGTAAATCTGGGTTTCCGGTCCCAGCCCAAGACCGTGAGATATGGCGCAGGCGGTTGCGGGCTCTAAATTATCCCTGCAAACACCGCCATATATGAGCATGCCTATCTTTCCAGGAGAAATCAAGGAAGAATCCAGGGCTTTTTGTCCTGCTTTTACGGCGCCTTCATACATGGGAAATCCGGGATCCCAGAATCTTCGCTCCCGGATTCCGGTTAGCGCCTCCAGTTGTCCCTTTTGAAAACGAAGGGCTTTATATAAGGGTTCAAGCCTCTTTTCAATGTCATCTGATGTGACAACGTTGGGCGCCAGTTCATAACCAAATGAATCAATATACACCTTTTTATATAGCATGTAACTTCTCGTAAATTCTATCCCGTTATCAGCGGACAACTAAAGCAATTTATTGAGGCAGGGTCTATTGCCTCAGATATGGAATAATGGGATGTTGGAATAGTGGAATGTTGGTTTCTAAAGGAATCTTTTTTATTTATGGTTTTTTAAACTATTCTGTCAAGATACATTTTATCAATAATCCACTTTTCCATCATTTCATAACCCACTATTCCATCATTCCATTATTCCATCATTCCAATTGAAACGGAGCTCCTCAGTTCACTTTTTTTGAGCAGCATAGCCGTATTGCATAACATGGCGAAACGATATTATATCGGAATTAAGCGAAAACCGAAATTTTCCATTTGATAAATATATAGCCCATCGACTTTCAGAAATCCGTTTGCATATAGGATCGGAACCGGTGTGTTACTAATTTTAGTTACCACAGCTTCAACTTCAACCGTTTTATTTTCCGGGATCACCTGGCCCCGGTAGATCCAGTTATGCGGCTCCCCGGTAATCAGCTCAAACCTGTGACTGTCAACCAGATGC
>CAZDAB010000113.1:0-8644 GCA_964502855.1 uncultured Desulfobacteraceae bacterium
TAATGCGACGTCAAAAAAAATAAAACGTAGTTTTTCAAAGAGCGAAATCAAAGATTGAGTTGCTTTGCAAAGGAAAAAATTGGGCTACGAATGATCCCCTGGGTCTCGGCGGTCTCCTGTGCCATGCATACACAATTTTTCAATTAATAGTACAAGATCGATTTACCGAGACCGGCTTATTGCAGGATTTGTTGGAATCTTCGCTGGCGAGTTTGGATACTTACATGTTAGATCGTTTTTTAAGTTTTCTTGCTGAATACAGGCTGCCATTCCGGGAATCAGGAATGGCCATAGGATTACACGCGGTTGAAAGAATCGAGGGATTGATTGAGGAAAAACCGGATGTGTTTGATAAAAATCACCCCGTTCATTCTAAGATTAAACACCTGGGGCGTTTTGCCCGTTTGGGTGAAGCCATCGAGAAATTTTGGCTTGATCCCCAAAATAGGATGGCTAAAACCTGGACGGAGCATCAGGATATTAACAGCGTAATGTTGGCAACCAGCCTGGCCCCGGACGGCTATTTAAAATTGTAGGTGGTATTTAACCTCAATTGAGCGTAGAAGTGGTTTCAAAACCTCCCCTCAGGCCCAATTTCTGTGTTGGAACGAGGGATTCAATACTCGAAATATTAAATATATTACTGCGTTTGAATTCCTCGCTCCGCCTTGACTTTGAACCTGATTGAAGGTTTTGAAACCACTTTTAAAACGGGAAAAACATTTTACATGTTTGATTTATTATGCATTTTAGTAGATTCGGATGTGTTTTCATAACTCTTTTATAAATGAGATATAAATATATTAAAAATCCCATTTTGTTTCCCCGTCTGCAACCGTCTTCATCTGAATCGGTATCAGGTATACTGCATCCACATATTCCAGTCTGTATTTTGTTAGGATCGCTGGGACAGCCATCATTGCAGTCCAAAGTGGTGTCACCATCCGGGTCATCATCAAGCACACCATACCCATAATAACTCATTGCGCCATTGATTCCGAAACTAAAAAACCGATCCCTTGATGCCCTGTTCCGGTTCAGCGGCTTCGCTTTGCGCATACCCATGTAAACTTGAGAATTATTTTAGATTGAATCTTTTTTTAATTTTTGCTAAAAATTTTATATAATCCCTACGGCCAAGACAGGTCAATGCATGGTCATCGTCTGACATCTTTTGTTTTTTTAAGCTGTTAGTCTTGCAAAAACAAGAAACAACTGCTACAGCGCCGTCAGAGTTGACCGACACCCAACGCAATTGCTGTTTTTGATAAAAAGGAGAATGCATGGAGTCAAAAGAATTACTCGAAAAACTCGAGCAAAAGAATCAGAAAGCAATGGAAGGCGGCGGTCCCGACCGAATCAAAAAGCAGCACGATTCCGGGAAACTCACCGCCCGTGAACGGATCGACAAACTTCTGGATGAAGGGACGTTTGTCGAGCTCGATCGCTTCAAACTACACCGCTGTACCGATTTCGGCATGGAGAACAAAAAGATCCTCGGCGATGGCGTCGTTACGGGGCATGGACTGATGCATGGAAGACAAGTATTTGTCTTTGCACAAGATTTTACCGCACACGGCGGCTCCCTTTCTCTGGCCCACGCTGAAAAAATTTGTAAGATCCTCCAGCATGCCATGCGAGTGGGTGCGCCGGTGATCGGGCTCAACGACTCCGGCGGTGCAAGAATTCAGGAAGGGGTCATGAGTCTGGCCGGATACGGCGATATATTTCTCTTGAATGTTTTGGCATCCGGGGTCATCCCTCAAATCAGCGCCATTATGGGCCCTTCAGCCGGAGGGGCCGTCTATTCCCCGGCGCTGACCGACTGGGTTTTTATGGTTGAAAATACCAGTTATATGTTTATCACCGGTCCCGAGGTAGTCAAGGCTGTTACCCGGGAAGACGTGACCATGGAAGAACTCGGCGGTGCAATGGCACACAGTTCCAAGAGCGGTGTGGCTCACTTCCCCTGTCCCAATGATGAGATCTGTATCGAAAAAATTCGAGAAATCATGTCGTTTCTCCCACAAAACAACATGGAAGATCCTCCCCGCCGATCAACGGATGACGATCCCATGCGCCGCGAAGAAAGCATTTGCGAGATCGTCCCTTCGGACCCCAACAAGCCCTATGACATGCGCAATGTCCTTACGGCCTGCCTGGACGACAACTATTTTTTTGAAGTGCATGAATACTGGGCGCCCAGTATCGTCGTCGGCTTTGGCAGGTTTGACGGTATGCCGGTGGGGGTTGTCGCCAACCAGCCCGCGGCAATGGCCGGTGTTCTCGACATCAATGCCTCCAATAAAGGCGCCCGGTTTGTCCGTTTTTGCGACTGTTTTAATATTCCTCTGGTTATTTTTGAGGATGTCCCCGGATTCATGCCCGGCACCCATCAGGAACACGGCGGAATCATCAAGCACGGCGCCAAGCTGATCTATGCATTTTCTGAAGCCACCGTACCGCGCGTGACCGTCATCACTCGCAAGGCATACGGCGGGGCCTATATCGTCATGAGCTCGAAACATCTCCGGGGTGACATCATCATGGCTTATCCCAATGCGGAGATCGCGGTCATGGGCGCTGACGGCGCCGTAAATATCATCTGCCGCAGTCAGATTAAAAAAGCCGAAGACCCTGAAGCGGAAAGACAGCGACTGATCGAGGACTATCGGGAAAAATTCTCGAATCCATACAGGGCCGCGGAACACGGCTATATTGATGAGGTCATCGATCCGGCGGATACCCGGCCGAAAATCATCCAGGCCTTGAGGATGCTCAGCAACAAAAGAGATACCAATCCTCCAAAGAAGCACGGAAACATTCCCTTGTAGACCTTTAGAAAGGAGACAGTTACATGACCTGGGATCAAGTATTAGAACTGATTAAGAGCATCCTTCTAACCCAGACAGGAATACCGAACCTGTCCTTGGGCCAGGTAATTATGATTTTGATTTCATTTTTTTTCCTTTACCTGGCCGTCGCCAAAGAGTATGAGCCGCTGCTCCTCGTCCCCATCGGCTTTGGAATATTCTTGGTTAATTTCCCCCTTGCACCGCTGATGGGGTTTACCGAGCACGGCGACCCCGAACTTATCCGGGCCTTTTATAAATACGGTGTTCAGTGGGAAATCATCCCCTGCCTGATCTTTCTTGGACTGGGAGCGATGACCGACTTTGGCCCCTTGATCGCCAACCCGAAAACGCTGATCATCGGCGCCGGAGCACAGCTTGGGGTATTCATTACCTATTGCGGAACCCTCTTTTTCGGGTTTACCTTGAAAGAAGCTGCTTCCGTGGGCATTATCGGCGGAGCGGACGGGCCCACAACGATCTACCTGACCGCCATGCTGGCACCGCAACTTTTAGGCCCCAATGCTTTGGCCGCCTATTCCTACATGGCCATGGTTCCTCTCATACAGCCGCCCATCATGCGCCTGATGACCACCCCTGAACAACGCCGGATCAAAATGCGGCAACTCAGGCCTGTCTCTGCCAAAGAAAAGCTTCTCTTCCCGCTTGTCGCATCGATTTTTATTATTCTTCTGATCCCTGCCGTGGCGCCGTTGATGGGAATGTTCATGTTCGGAAATTTTATGCGCGAATGCGGCGTGGTGAAGCGTCTTAGCGATACGGCCCAAAATGCCATGATGAACATTGTCACGATACTGCTGGGGCTTTCGGTGGGAGCGACCATGCAGGCGGATGTCTTTTTGAGTTGGAAACCCATGCTGATCTTCGGCTTTGGGCTTTTGGACTTCATTATATGCACCTTTGGCGGCATCCTTACCGTCCACATCATGAACCTGTTTTTAAAAGAAAAAATGAACCCTCTCATCGGCTCAGCAGGGGTTTCCGCAGTGCCCATGGCAGCCCGGGTTTCTCAAGTGGAAGGACAGAAAGCCGACCCTGACAACTGGCTCATCATGCACGCCATGGGCCCCAACCTCGCCGGCGTTATCGGCTCTGCCTCCGCAGCGGGGATGTTCATTGCCATGTTCAAATAGGAGGGCATTATGACAAAAATAACCCATAGATTTTTAAAAGGAACTTTTTGGACGTGGCTCATTCCCGCATTGATGATGGTTGCCTTGGTGCCTCGGACCGCAGTATGGGCAGCTTTCGGTGAAGACCTGGAAAAGCCCAAGCCCGAATTTACCCGCGAGGGAGATGTCATCACGGCCAAGCTCATTCCCCGGGCAAAGAGCACCAGCGTTTCTATCCATTTCCAGGTTTCAGGCGGCCGTCTCATCGATGTTGAAGGCATGGAATTTAAAGAGGCTGCCCATCCCGACGTCGACAATAAGGATTTCAAGTCCGAACTTTTTGTGATCAAAATCGACAAGGTTTCTCCGGGCAGCGAAGTTAAGGTATCCATAACATCGGATTTTTTCAGCAGCTCGACTCAGTACTGGATATTCAACCGAATGTCAAAAGAACCCTGGATGAACGGTGATGTACAGAACGTAAGCCTCCCCGACCTGGTCCAAAAACTGGTGATTTCCGTAAAGGATGGGGGATCTTTTGATAGTGACGGCGTGGCCGACGGCAGGATTACCCTTGCGGGAGGACCCAAGGATTCTTTTTGGGGGTATGCCCTGGGCACTCTTTTTATCCGGTTCTTCGGTATTTTTCTGGTCCTGTCCATCCTTATGATCGGCATGATCCTTTCGGGCAGGGTCTTTCAGATGTTAGACAAAAAAAAGGCTATGAGGGCAAAAGAGATTCAATTGCAACCGGCAGCGGCAACGCCCGATGTTCAACCGGCCGAAACCGTCGGATCGGAACTGGCCACAGCCATCTGTGTTGCCCTGCATTTGCATTTTTCCGCACACCGACCCACGGTACCCTCCCATTTTTTTACTCTGGAGATATCGCCCTGGCTTCGGCAGGGCCGTGAACGGATCATGAACGCTCGATTCATACCCACAAACCGCGATAATCGCTTACAGAATCGGTGAGGATTTTCTTATGAAATATAAAATTGTAGTCAACGACCAAAAGTTTGAAGTTGAAATCAACGACATCAAGGAAGGCATCGCCCAGGTAAACGTCGACGGCCAACCCTTTGACGTTCTGATTGAAAACTACGAAGATATCGCAGCCGGCTCACCCCCTTTGCGTCCGGCGCCATCACGGGTTGCTGCGCCGGTAACCGCCATAGCCCCAACACCGGCGCCGTCTCCGAAACCCGCTCCAACATTTCCCAAAGTGTCGACACCGGTAACGGACCGTATTGCGGCTCCGACGAAACCGGCGGCACCGTCCGCCGCTCCGGCTCCCAAAAAAGTGCACGCCGGGGGTGAAATTGTCGCCCCGATTCCCGGACGTATCATGGATGTCAAGGTAAAGGTTGGAGACCCGGTGACCAAGGGTCAAACCGTGGCGACCATGGAAGCCATGAAAATGGAAAACAACATTGCCACTACCACAGACGGTATTGTTCAGGAAATTCGGGTTCAAAAAGACTCGGAGGTCGCCACCGGAGAGGTAATTATGATCATCGGATAATCGATTCTCAAGTTTCGCACCCCAATATTGCTAAAAAGCCTTTTTGTCCGCCTATGCCGTGTGGCGGATGAAGCAGTGGCCAAAAGAAAATCCGGCCTTTGTGAAAAGGCCGGGGATGCCTGCATCCCAAATTCTCATGCCCATGGGATTCTGTGCCATTATCGGAGGAACCATTACTCTGATCGGGACTAGTCCGAAGACCTGCTAATTTTTATCCCAAACAACAGGTCTAAGAACAAAAAACGGTAACTTTTAGAGCTTTTTAAACAAATTTTAAGATCCCCCAAATCCCTGGGTAATTTTTTTGTCACTGAATATAGGAAGTTTGGAGCGTTGAGCGAAACACCCCTAAAATTTACCATAGAAACTAATTGTTCAAGATATCTCTCCACATCCCCAGGATATCATTTACTACAAAAATCTGAGATATGTCTGACTTTTCATATGAAATTTTAAGATATTCTCTCATTTTTTCGACCTCTTGCAGATCGTATGGCGGTTTGGTGAATAAGGAATTGCATCTACCGGATTAACGTTGTTTATTCATTTATTATTGAATCGCTATTCGCCAAATTACTCCTGCCGCAGCGCCAACAGGTACCAGATAGTGGATGGGAATGTAAAATTTCTGGAGCAGCAATAGTGAGATAATTGCCGATGTCAGTGCAAAAAAATCAACACCGCCTTGCGGTAAAATCATCTTATAACCAAACCAGACCGCCAAGTTGAGCACGACACCCACCACCGCTGCGGTGACGCCTGTAAGCGCGGCCTGAATTTTCTGGTTGCCGGCCATTGCCTCGATAAAGGGTGCGCCAGCTAAGATAAAGAAAAAACAGGGCAGGAACGTCACGTAGGTGGTGATCAGAGCCCCGAGAATTCCCGCCGTTAAAGGATTGAGTCCTCCGGGCAGGTTCCAGGCACCTAAGAAACCAACATACTGCGTCACCATGATCAGCGGACCTGGGGTAGACTCCGCCAGGCCAAGGCCGATGAGCATCTGTTGCATGGTAAGCCAGCCCTTGGTCACAGCTACGTCCGCGATGTAGCTTAGCACTGCGTAAGCGCCGCCGAAAGTGACAAAAGCGGCTTTGGTGAAAAACAAACCGATCTGCGTTAATGTATCGCTGAATCCCCGCCAGATCCATACAGCTCCCACCGTAATCAGCCACAAGCCGAGGCAGACCAGAAAGACCCGCATAACATGCGCGAAAGACGGTCGCGTGCTGATGTGGCCGATTTCCGGTTCCGCCTCGATTCGGCATTCGCGGGTAAGCTCGTCGAAGAAGCCCTTGCAGAAAACCTGCGGCAACCGGCGCTGCATGAGTAAACCGCCAATTGCTGCTGCGGCCACGATATATGGAAAAGGGACTTTGATGAAGTATATGGCGACAAACGCCAAGGCTGCAAATACATAGAGCACCTGATGCTTGAGCGCTTTTTTGCCGATGCGTAGCACCGCTTCGATCACCACGGCCACTACCACCGGTTGGATGCCATAGAAGGCGGACGCTACCGCAGGAATGTTAATATGTGCCACCGCCATATAACTGAGCAGCAACATGACGAAGATCGAGGGAATTACAAAAAGCGACCCGGCGACAACACCTCCCAAGGTACCGTGCAGACGCCAGCCTATATAGGTGGCCAGCTGCTGGGCCTCGGGCCCGGGCAGCAGCATGCAGAAGTTGAGTGCCCGGAGGAACTGATTTTCACCCATCCATTTTCGCCGCTCCACGACCTCCTGATGCATGATGGCGATCTGACCGGCTGGGCCGCCGAAGCTGATAAAGCCCAGCTTGATCCAGAATTTCAGTGTTTCTCTGAAATGAATGATCGAATTTGAGGTTTGCATGGATCTCTCCGTATGAACAACTATCGTTGCAAAATCTCAGGATGCCGTAAGTCCAAGGCGTCCAAGGGTGACGCTGTAGTAAACTACCGCGAACCCTTGGCAACGAAGGAATTACGGTATTATGGGTTTTCCCGAAGGGTTAAAAATTTGCCATACGAAACGTTTTTTCCTGGAATTCACGCTGGGTTTATTCCAAAAGTCTCTGTTCGATATGCATAACATATAGAAATGTTTTAATAAAATATATTTTTGGCATATTTTTTATGCAACTATGGGGATTACATACTTGGACGGCATCGTGAAGACGACCCTCGAACCGGCTGGATCATCGGCCACACCGAGGAAGAAGGCAAAAAACATCCGACAATCGGCGGAATGCCAGCTATCGTTGAGCACTTTCTTAGGCGCGATTCTTCTCCCACCGGTAAACTCGAAGCGGCGGTATGTTGAAAAGTTCCACCTCCATCTGCCCTGGTCCGAGGATGGGCTGGCACAGGCGGGCGACACGCTTGCTCACCTGGTATGCCACGAAGCGTCCCCCTGGGGCGAGCACTGACGAGATCGAATCAATGATCTGAGATCCTGAACCGTGGTTCATGGTGGAAAAGGGAATACCAGAAATCAGGACCTCTGGGGCGTCTAGTCCGTACATCGAGAGGATTTTCTTTAGCCCAATAGCGTCACCAAGGTGAGCAATAAGTCGATCGTCCTCGATGCGGTTCACCAAGGTGTGTAAATATGGATTGTTTTCGATGCTTAGGAGCTCAGAGCGCTGTGCCATTGCTTTCAGTATCGCGCCCGGGTCGTGCCTCCCGTGCCAGGACCCAGCTCTACTATGGTCTTGGCAGAACTGATCCCCGCGGTCTCCACAACGCGGCACTCAAGGAAACGAGAACTTGAGATGACCGATCCAATTTGAAGAGGGTGTTTAAGAAATTCTTGAAATAAGGCCAATCGGCCATCTATTAGGGCATGAAGTGGTTTCTGATCTGACATTCGCTTGACTCCAACAAAATCTTCAAATTCGCTGTCAATTGATTATACGGGGCCGGATATCATCGCTTTTATAATGTTATCCATCTTAAATGTAATGGGTTGCCGAAAAACCAAATATCACGCAAACAATAATATATTACGTAACAAAATCCGGCTTGTCAAAACTTTTGATCGTTTGTAGGACTCCCAGGATATCAGCCGCCCGGAAATCCTGAGATATGTCTGACGTTTGATTCTTTTTTATTAAATTTCGAACCAAACGGACAACCCTATAAGTTGTGGA
>CAZDAB010000114.1:0-2038 GCA_964502855.1 uncultured Desulfobacteraceae bacterium
AGCCGCTATGCCCGGGTAACTGCTGAAAATATCATGTAAAATTCCTTGACTAAATTCTAAAATATTATACCATAAGTTTCAATTCATGGTGAAAGAAAAAGATTGGGTGAGCCGGCGAAAGGCGTTTTGCCCCCACTGCGTGTCTTCTTGCCTTCGCAAATGGGTGTTGACCTCTAAAGATAGTCTAAAGAAAGCCAACAATGAAAACTCGGACCGATACAGAACGATTTGCAAGATATCAATCAGTTGTAAATCTATTGTTAACCAAAAACAGTTTTTATAAGCCTGATATTTACGAGGCGCTGGGTGATGAAGAAAAAGCTTTTATAGGCAGGGTAATCAACGAACTGGTTCAAGATGGTTATTTGACCCAAAACGGATTAAAGTCAAAGCCCCTTTATTTATGGTCGGAGAAAAAAGGCAGGCTTGATGAAGGGCGATGGATCGACAACCTGGTTTTTACCGCCGCCTGATAGGTGATTATACATGCCGTTGCCTCAATCGGTATTTTGAGATATATTCATTGTGTCTTTATCCAGGTTGTCTGATTGTCAGCAAAAATGCTGATAACGATCCGATACACAGCGTTTGGGCGTATAAGTAAACAACCCGAGCCAGTGCCTTGATTACCGTTTATAGGCCGGACCCCAAGCAATGGATAGACGGCAAACTAAGGAAGACAAAGTGACATTATTCGAAAAATGCCCCATCTGCGGCGGTGAAATCGTCGAGAAGGAAGTGGAAAAAGTGCTCAACGGGGGATCAAATACCGCCATCATGAGAGTCGTGGCAGAGGTATGCCTTCATTGCGGAGAGCGCTTGTATACACCCGAGACTGTTTTCCGTTTTGATGATATCCGAAAAAAGCTCTCTGAAAAAAATGTGAACGAATTCGAACCCATTGGAAAAACATACCAAGTCGCCTAATCTGGAGCTAAAAAAATGTCCGATATAGTTGGTAAGCTCTGGGGATTCTGCCACACTCTGAGGCATGACGGAATCGATTATGGCAATAATTTTAATGAAAAAAATCTTCGCAGGATGATTCAATTTTTCGAAGTTTTTCAAGATAAAGAAATTTTTGTATCACTGATACGACAATTGAGTTGGACACATTTTAGAGAAATTATCTACCTTGATGACAGCCTTCAATGCGATTTTTATGCTGAAATGTGCCGCATAGAACGGTGGAACACTCGTACTCTCAAATCTAAAATCCAGGGTATGCTTTATGAGCGTACCGCCATATCAAAAAAGCCCGAAGAATTGGTAAAGAAGGAGCTATCCGCTTTGCGGGATAAAGATACGCTAACACCTGATCTTGTTTTCCGCGATCCATATTTCCTCGATTTTCTGGGGCTAAAAGATACCTACGGCGAAAAAGATCTTGAGACGGCTATTGGCGGTGAAAAAATCGCAAAAGAAAATCAATACTTACTTCTTGAAGATATAAACTTATAAACTATGGAGCGTACCCTAAGCTACCTTTAATGGACAAATTAAGCAAAGAAAAGCGAAGCTGGAACATGTCAAGAATCCGAGGCAAGGATACAAAACCAGAAGTTATCGTTCGTTCCATGCTTCATAGAATGGGATACAGATTTCGTATTCATGTCAAGGGGCTGCCCGGCTGCCCAGATATTGTTTTACCTAAGTACAGGGCAGTGATTTTTGTTCATGGCTGTTTTTGGCATCGACACCCTGGTTGTAAGTATGCATACACACCTAAAAGCAGGCAAGCCTTTTGGACAAAAAAATTTCAAAAAACCGTTGAACGACATGAAATCGTTACCAGAGAGCTGGAAAGGCGAGGATGGAAAACTATGGTTGTATGGGAGTGTGAAACTGCCAACACACAAAAAATATACATAAAACTTATTGATTTCATAGAATAATATTATCTTATTGATTAAATAATTATTACCCTGTATTATGGATTACTTTTCTCAGCTAATAGCAAATATGGAAGACGATAAACTCTTTGCTTTAAGAGTTCAGGTAGACAAGGAGCTGGCAAAGCGTGGTATTCCCTTTAATG
>CAZDAB010000114.1:2138-8596 GCA_964502855.1 uncultured Desulfobacteraceae bacterium
GCTTTAAGAGTTCAGGTAGACAAGGAGCTGGCAAAGCGTGGTATTCCCTTTAATGTTGGCATATTAGGTGAAAAGCTTTGCATATCCTACTTCAATTCAAAACCTGGATTGCCAAATCTTCTCCAGGCTCCAACTGGTGCAAAGAATGTTGATGCTTTATCCAGAGATGGCGATCGTTATTCTATCAAAACATTCAAAAAAGCAAAGAAGACCGGTACAATTTATCCAGATGATAAAAACCCTGATAAGCAGCTATTCGAATATCTGGCAGTAGTCCATTTAAATCAGGATTATGAGTTAAGTGCCATATATAGGTATACATGGGACGAGTTTCTTAAGGTGAGAGCGTGGGATAGAAGAATGAATGCTTGGTATGTTCCCTTAAATACAAAAAAACTGAAACTGGCTGAAATGATATTTCAAGAAAAACAATGCATTCTCTGAGGTGTGAAAGAAATATGGGTTTACGTACACTGGATTTATTCCATGGAGCTGGTGGGAGCAGTATTGGTGCTCAAATGGCTGGTGCTGAAATTGTCGCAGGCATTGATTGCTGGCAGGTTGCATCTGATTCCTACCACAGAAATTTCCCCGAAGTTCAGTTAGTAAACGAAGATATAAGGAAAATCTCTATAAAAAATTTCCATAAAACTATTGGAGACATTGATCTGATTGTTGCTTCCCCTGAATGTACCAGTCACAGCTGTGCGAAAGGTAGCCGTGAACGTTGTGAAGAAAGTAAACTGACTGCTTTTGAGGTAACTAGGTTTGCCAGAAATTTTAGACCGAAATGGATCATTATTGAGAATGTAATTCAGATGAAGTCCTGGAGCGGGCATTCAGAACTTTTGGAAGAACTTTGGAAATTAGGTTATTACGTCAGGGAACAAAAGCTGAATGCTCAGGACTTTGGAGTTCCACAATCACGAAAGAGACTTTTCCTTCTCTGCTCCCTTTCGGGGAAGGCTAATAAGATAATACCTCAAAACAAGAAAATTAAAACAGCACGGTCAATTATCGATGTCAATGGTGGCTACCGCTTCACGCCGTTAAATTCCCCCAAAAGAGCATTGGCAACTATTGAACGTGCTGAACGTGCATTTTCCAAACTCGGAGAAAATGAACCTTTTTTGATTGTTTACTATGGTACCGATGGAAGTGGTGGATGGCAGTCACTTGATCGACCTCTCAGGACTGTTACGACACTTGACCGCTTTGCTTATGTTAAACCTTCATCCAATGGCCACATGATGAGGATGCTGCAGCCCGAAGAGATTAAGGCTGCCATGGGGTTCCCCAAGAATTACAGGCTGGAGGCAGGTACACGGAGAGATAAAATAAAACTGATGGGTAATGCTGTCTGCCCACCAGTTATGAAACAGCTTGTTAAAAGTTTGACTGAAACAACTTCGGATGATGAAACATAATTATTATATAAACAATTCAAAGCGGTCTTTCATATTATCATCCGATATTTTGTGATTTGAAAAATATAACCACATGAAACGAATTAGCAAAAAACATCGTTCGGATAATCTCCCATTTAAACCCAGGGCGCGAATGCTCCTGCTTCTTGGTGATCAGCTTATTCGTGATCCAGGAATTGCTGTATTCGAACTGGTAAAAAATGCTTATGATGCTGATTCATCAGATGCTAGAGTAACGATGTCCCGGATAATGGACAAAAATCGGGGGAAAATAGTTATTGAAGATTCCGGAACTGGTATGGACTATGAAACGGTAACGAATGACTGGCTGGAACCAGGCACAGATTACAGGGCTTTGCAAAGGAAGGCAGGTGAACGGACTCAAAAATATGGTAGATTGCCTATGGGCGAGAAAGGTGTTGGACGTTTTGCTGCTCATAAACTGGGTAACCACATCAGGCTTATTACCCGCAAAAAAAATCTTCCAGAAATAGTCGTTGAATTCAACTGGAAGGACTTTAAAAAGCACAGGTATCTTTCCGAAGCGCCAGTAAAGATTCAGGAACAGTCACCACAGGTTTTTACAGGCCGGAGGACAGGAACGAGGATCGAAATAACCAGACTCAGGAATATATGGACCAGAGGAATGGTGCGGGAACTGTCCCGTGCTGTCACATCGATTTGCTCCCCTTTTGATAAAAGAGGTGAGTTCAAAGCTGAGCTTATACTCACTGAGAGCAGAGACTGGCTTAAAGGTCTTTTGACTGTGGACAGCGTACTGGAATATGCTCTTTTTCGAGCGGAATGCGATATCCTTGGGCGGAGCCTTACCTATAAATACGAATTTACACCGCTTGCAGCCATGGATAAAATTAAATCGCGGCAGGATAAAAAAACCATGGATCTTAAGCTTGATCCTGCCATGGATTTTGAATTGATGGAACGTGATATCGGTTCAGTTCATCTCGATCTGTACATTTTTGATCGTGCTCCAAGGATTCTTTCGCTTGGCGTTACTGATAAAAAGGGGTTGAAGCACTTCCTTGATGAAGCAGGAGGAATTCGAGTTTATCGGGATGGAATTCGTGTGTACGATTATGGCGAGCCTGGTAATGACTGGCTGGATCTTGGCGGACGTAGAGTAAATATTCCTACAAAACGAATCAGCAACAATCTGGTCATAGGTGCCGTCTCTCTGAAAATTGAGAACAGTCCAGGTCTGATAGAAAAAACAAATCGAGAAGGCTTTGTGAACAATGATGCTTTTCGCACATTCAGGAAAGCGGTTGGATTTGCTGTTACCCAGATTACACTGGAAAGAAACAAGGACAAGACGCGCATCCGAAATGAATACAGCAGCAAAAAGCTTAAGGAACCTGTCCTCGCAGATCTGACAGAACTACGCGAAATTGTTGGTAAAAAGAATCTTACTGAAGACCTGGGAGCATATCTTGACAGGATTGAGGCTGATTTTATTGTCATCCGTGACCGGTTTCTGACCAGTGCGAGTGCCGGTCTGAGTCTCTCGGTTGTCATACATGAGGTTGAAAAGGGAGTGGAGGTGCTTGTCAAGGCCGTCAAAGAGGAGAAGACCAGTCAGCGCATTAAAAGACTGGCAAAACACCTTGCAGATTTAGTGGAAGGCTTTGCATATTTGATACGAAAATCCGGGACAGGCTGGGAAAAAGCAGGTTCCATGATTTCCAGCGCCATGTTCAATACCGAACTGAGACTGGATGTTCATAAGATCAGGGCAGAGTTTGACAATCGACAAGGAAACTTTGAAGTGAAGTGCAGTCGCCGGCTGATAATTTCAACGCTTATGAACCTGATAGACAATTCCATCTGGTGGCTGGCTAACAAGTGGGGCAAGCTTGAAAACAGAAAACGCATATATATTGGTATATCAAAAGAATTTAAAGGCGGTCCAGCCATTGTTGTCGCAGACAATGGACCTGGTTTCATGGACCCTCCAGAGTATCTGATTGAGCCATTCCTCAGTCGAAAACCGGATGGAATGGGGCTGGGACTTCACTTGGCTGATCAGGTTATGAAGGCGCAAGGGGGAAAACTGGTGTTCCCGGAGCCCGGGGATATATCGCTTCCAAAGGGATTAAATGGCGCAACGGTTGCACTTGTTTTCGGAGGTGCGAATAAATGACAGGACTGACTGGATCGAGGGTTATAGTCGTTGATGACGATGAAAATGATGCTCTGCCTATTCTGAAAGCATTTGCAAAAAAAGGTATCCCTACAGCATTTTTTGACGGAAGCCTTAGTGGGCTTCCTCTTAAAAGAGACCGCTTATTGGGTGTACGACTGGCAATTCTCGATATGGATTTGATTGGGGGTGGAGTCTCAAATAAATCAAAAGCCGCCGCCCTTGTAAAGTGCCTGGAAAAAATTCTCAATCCCAACAATGGACCTTACGCGGTATTGGCCTGGACCAATAATCCTGATTTGCTTGAAGTTTTCGAAAATTATGTTTGTTTAGCAGCTAATTTTCCAAAACCTATTTTTTCGGTGATGCTCACAAAGGCAGAATGTCGAAATAAAAGAGAAAAACTCGGCAATCTGGAGGTGATTTCTAAAAAGCTCGATGATAAACTGATGCAGGTAAGCCCTCTAATGTTTTTGCAGGCATGGGAAGAGAAATGTTTTTCAGCAGCTACTCAAGTAACAAACACTCTTTCTGACCTTGCGTCCGGTGGTGCTGCTGAACTTGATGAATGGCGCAGCCTCTGGAAGACTCAATTACTGGAGCTGATGCATGCTATGTCTGAAGAAGCAGTTGGGAAAAACCTTAATAACGAATCAGTTTTTAACGGTCTTTTTACTTCACTAAATCCACTACACGCAGACCGGATGGAGAGTATTACTGCCGAATTGTCTGCGTCTCTTGCAAAAAATTCCACAGAAATTATTGCAGCGTCGACTGATTGTGGTATCGACAGGAAAGCTAGGATAAATTCAATGTTGCACCTGTCTTTTGAGAATTTGAAGCATTTTACCGCTGGTAACCTGTACAAATTCTCATCAGAAAGAAAGCCAAAATGGATGCCGAACATCCAGAAACTACTCGAAGATGTCATACAAGGCAAAAAGGGAACAAAACATACATTGACAAAAATTGACGAAGTATCAAAAGCTTCTGTTCCCGTTCTTGTTGAAGTAAGTGCAGCCTGTGATCATGCTCAGAAGAACATACGTGTAACCCGGTTTATCTTTGGCCTGATCATTCCAGCCGCTGAGAGAAAAAACCTGAATTACAGAGCTGGCTTTATATGGGAGTTTGGACCATTTTTTCTCGAACAACTGATAGCTGATGCAGGACAATATTACTTTTACTTCAGTGCCCGTGATATAGTAACGCTTGACCTTAAAAAAGCACTAAAGATGAAAGCCGTAGCCAGGATACGTAGACAAGCTTTGTCTGACTTGCAGTTTTGGCTGGCCCAGCATTCAGCGAGGCCAGGGATAATGTTGTTACGGACTCGCTGATAAGCCCAAAAGTCATCCTTATAATTAGGTTAACGGTTGATTTGAATTCACACCCTCCACCAATAGCAAATATAAAATTGCATCGCTATTCGATAGCTGGCAATCAAAACGTCAAAACATCTATCTCATCTCACAACTTAATGCCATGGATCTAAACTTTGAACCCAACATGCTTAATAATTCAAAACCCTTTTTCCCGCAGGAAGAATGACTATATCGGACTGAAAGAGAAATAAATCTGGAGAAACTTTATGAGTAACAACATACGCTGGGGACTGGATAACCCGCATCCTTTTTCGCAGATGAAGACGGAACTGATCTGGGAAGGGAAGTATGATGAGTACGGCAACCGGCGGGCGGTGGATATTGCGGGATGCGCAATGCCGCTTCAGAAGATAGAGACTGTGGATGAGCCTGCTGCCAGAGCACACGTTCAAGGGAATCTTTTTGATCCTGTTAAATCTCATAGCGATGATTTCAGAAACCGGTTGATATGGGGTGATAATAAGCTGGTGATGGCAAGTCTGTTAAAGGAGTTCAAGGGAAAGATTGATCTGATTTATATTGATCCGCCGTTTGATGTGGGAGCTGATTTTACGATGAATGTGCCGGTCGGTGACGGTAAGGAAACGATAGGTAAGGATCAGTCGGTGTTAGAAATGGTTGCTTATCGGGATATGTGGGGGAAGGGATCTGATTCCTATCTGAATATGGTATACGAACGTTTCGTTTTAATGAGAGAACTTCTTTGTGAAAGGGGATCGATTTATTTGCATTGTGATTGGCACATGGGACACAGCCTTAAATTAATAATGGATGAGGTGTTCGGAACTGAAAGATTTCATAACCAAATAATTTGGAAAAGGAGTACCCCAAGAGGAAACGCGGGGAAACGGTATCCTGAGTTAACGGATTATATTCTTTTTTATAGTAAGGCTGAGGATTATATTTGGAATGATCAATATGCCCCCTATCGGAAAGAATATATTGAAAGATATTACAATTACATTGACAAAAATAGTGGGCGGCACTTTCAACCAACAAGTATACTTGGCCATACCGGTACAAATCCTGTTTATGAATGGCGGGGAATTAGCAAGCCTTGGCGATATCCAAAACATCGGCTTGAAGAATTAAGCAAATCAGGACTTCTTTATTGGCCCGAGAAAGGAGAGGTGCCTAGATTAAAACGCTATCTCGATGAACAAAAAGGCATTCCTCTGCAATCGCTTTGGGAAGATATTCCTCCAGTAAATTCCCAAGCACTTGAAGATACATACTTTGCTACCCAAAAACCTGAAGCTCTCCTCGAACGTATCATCAAAGCCTCATCCAACGAAGGCGATCTCGTTTCCGATTTCTTTTGCGGTTCTGGCACAACCGGCGCCGTTGCTGAAAAATTGGGTCGCAGATGGATCATGGCCGACCTTGGCAGATTTGCGATTCATACCAGCCGCAAACGCCTCATCGAAGTTCAGAGAACCCTCCACAAGGAAGGCAAACTATACCGATCATTTGATGTGTATAACC
>CAZDAB010000115.1:0-8592 GCA_964502855.1 uncultured Desulfobacteraceae bacterium
CTGTTATTAAAAAAGACTTACAGCTACCCATACCCAGTGGTTTTGTGATCACCACAAATGCTTTTTTTTATTTGATCGAACATAATGATTTGAGAAAAACAATTGACGACAAACTTGCCGGTCTTGATATCCATTCAACTTCATCCCTATACCATACCTCTGATGCCCTGGTGACCTTAATCATGAACTCCCGGATTCCTCCGGACATCGAACATGCGGTTTCAAATGCATTCAACGCCTGTCAATGGACAAAAAATCGGGATATCAGGATTGCCATGAGGAGCAGTGCCGTGTGTGAAGATGAACAATCGTCGTTTGCAGGACAGTACCTGACGGTTTTAAATGTTAAAGAAGATAACATCCTAAATGCCTATAAAAAGGTAATCGCAAGCAAATACTCACCAAGAGCCCTTTATTACCGGATCAACTATGGTCTGTCAGACATTGAAACACCTATGGCTGTTTTAGCCCTTGAAATGATTGATGCAACGGCAAGTGGTATTATCTACACTCAGGACATTGACGATCCGACGTCAAATTATTTAAATATTCATTCTGTATGGGGGTTGGGTGAATTACTGGTAAGCGGAGAAGTCTCACCGGACATCATCACAGTAACTAAAGAGGAAAAGCCCGCAATTGTCATGGAAAAAACCGGAGTTAAACATAAGCGGATGATTTTGGCGCAAAACAGGTCAACAGAAGTTATTCCGGTTGATGATAACAAAAAACAAATTTCTTCCATTGACCGTAACTCTATCTTAAGCCTGGCCAAGTGGGGGATCGCTCTCGAAAGTTTTTATGGAGGACCACAGGATATTGAATGGTGCAAAGATATTGCAGGCCTGCTTTTTATTCTTCAATCAAGACCCTTAAAGATAGAAGAAGTGCATACGCCTATAGGGGAGTGCAAGTTTGATGATATCAAAAATGCCGTGCTAATTTCTGGTGGAGAAACAGCGTCATCAGGGATTGGGGCGGGACGTGTCTTTAAAATCGACCGCAAATCAGATTTGGAAAACCTGCCCAAAGATGCCGTCCTGGTGGCCAGAAATGCTTCCCCTTATTATGTGACCGTTATGGACAGACTAAACGCCGTTGTAACCGATACAGGAAGTATGGCAGGGCATTTTGCGTCCGTTGCCCGGGAATTCGGTGTGCCAACCCTGGTAAATACGGATGTTGCCACTACCAATTTGCTTCCGGGAAGGGAGGTTACTGTCCATGCGGATGGCAAAATTGTTTACGACGGTATTGTCAGCTCATTGATTGAAAGTCCCCGTGCACAAAGGGATCTTTTGTCAAACAGTCCCTTTATGCGTAAACTAAGATATGTCATAAGCTTTGTCTCTCCATTGAAACTTGTGGATCCGGCTTACAAGTCCTTTAAACCGGAAGCGTGCAGATCGCTGCATGATATTATCCGATTTTCCCACGAGAAAGCGGTACAGGAGATGTTTGCCATGGGCGACAGAAAGGGAGGACGAAAAAAGGGGGCGAAAAAACTCATATCCAAGATCCCCATGCTGTTTTATGTCCTTGATGTGGGCGGCGGCATCGAGCAGAAACTTACCAGCGAGAAAGAGGTGAGGATGGACGCGATTATAAGTACTCCCATGAGGGCGGTCTTTATCGGCCTGACTCATCCCGATATATACTGGTCGGAATTTACCCATTTCGACTGGCAAGAATACGATAAAGTCGTCATGAGTGGTGGAATAATAAGCGCAGATTCAGCCCGATTCGGAAGTTATGCCGTGCTTTCAAGTGATTACTTGAATCTTAACCTGCGGTTCGGCTATCATTTTGTTATTCTGGACACGATCTGCGGAGACAAAGCAGACGAGAATTATATCTTGTTCAGATTTTCCGGCGGGGGCGGGGATTCCTACGGCAAATCTTTGCGGGCCGGATTTATCGGCGGTGTTTTGGAGCGCCTTGGATTTATGATTGATATCAAAGGGGATCTGGTGGACGGGCAGTTTAAAGTGGGTAACCAGGAGGCAATATTTGAAAAACTGGACATGGTGGGGCGCCTTCTTGGTGCAACCCGATTGATGGATATGTATCTTAAAGATGCCTCTCTAGTTGAAGGTTTTGTGGATGATTTTATGAATGGGCGGTATCATTTCAGCTCAATTGAAGATTGACTATTGAAAATTTCTACGCGTTTTATTTGGCCGACCATTAAAAGTGGTGGAGAGAATGTCTGAATACCAACTTACGTGGGTAACCCCCGATCTATCCGTGGGCTATGCGCCCATGTCATACGCTGAACTCGACTCCATAAAATCACAGGGCATAGATGCCATCGTCAACCTTTGCGCGGAGTTTTGTGATTTACATGAAATTGAGGAAGAAAGAGGCTTTGAGGTCTATTATCTGCCCATAGCGGACGAAACCGCACCTGACATGGAGGAAATGGAAAAAGGGCTCGCCTGGCTGGATGAAGCGATCTATCTGGGCAAGAAAATCCTGGTTCACTGCCGCCACGGGATCGGGAGAACCGGCACCTTTGTCACCTCATATCTTCTAAGGAGAGGGCTCGGTTTAAAAGTCGCCTCCAAAAAGCTAAAATATACACGTGCAACTCCGGCAAGCTACCGCCAGTGGAAACTTTTGAAAAAATATGGAAAAAAATCCGGTGTATTAAAGATAAGAGAGCCCTCACTGGAAAGCAAAAATGTCGTTGATTTGAGCACCTATTTTACAGAATATGAGGCGTTGGTTCAAAAAATAGAGGAAGATGTCAAGAAGGCCGGTCAAACCAACGATGAGATGAATACTTGCGGGCTTGAAACAGATGAATGCTGTTTACGTTATTTTGACCTCCAGTTAATAGAAGTGATCTACCTGAACAATAAAATGAACCGGACATTAAAAAGTAATGAACGGTTGGAAGTCATTCAAGAAGCCGTCCAGGTTTATAAAAAGACAAGAGCCTTGCATCGTGTTTTGGATAATAAAGGAAATGATCCTGGGATAAACAAAAATAATTTAATTACCGCCTACAACAAAGAGAAGATTTTATGTCCGTTGAACAGAGGGTCGAAATGCTGCCTGTACCCATACAGGCCCATAAGGTGCAGATGTTATGGTATGCCCGAAAAGCGGATTGATCTTAGTCTTGTCAACACCATGCTTTCTGATATCTCCCGAAATGTCTTCTTTGCATTTTCAGGATCATTTCTTGAAAAAGACGCACTTACTTTTTCTATAGCGGAAACGGTTTCAGGGAAGTTTGTACAGGAATATTTTCATTACCTGGCCTATCTGGCAACCGGTACAAACGATTAATCTTTTAACACATTTGCCACCTTTTCCTCCAACTCATCCTTGTCTATGGGTTTGACGCAGTATTCGTTTGCTCCCAGCTTTAAAGATTCCCGGGCAGTCTCTATGGTCGGATAACCGGTCAGCATAATAACACGTATCGAGGGCGCTATCTTTTTTAGCTCTTCCAACACCTCGACACCACTAATCTTTTTTAACTTAATATCTAAAATAGCAAGATCTACCTCATTGGATCGAGCATAATTTAATGCCTCTTCTTCTTCTGTAAAGGTAAAAACCTCATGCCCTTTTCTTTGTAAAATTCTTTTGATGAGATTTGCAGCATCCAACACATCATCCAATGCCAATATTTTAGCCATTACCTCTCTCCTTTTATATTTTTATACCATCCCCTTTATTTTGAACTGAAAAATTTGGTCTTTTGGGCCAGGTCAGAGTTTTATTGCTCTGCCTGAAGAATCGCTACAAGAGTTTGAAGTGAACTAAAGTTAAGGAATTCTGTAATTATATAAAATCAGCGGAGCGAAGCGACACCATAACTTTAGGCACTTTAGATCACTTTAGACACTTTTAACTTGTACGGCTTTAACTAAAACAGCCCCTTTCAGGGGCAAACCAAAGCCCGACCATTTGGGCCAGGATTCTTTAATGCATTTGACCGGCAACGGGCAAGTGTACAATAAAAACAGCACCTGGTTTATCCACACCATTTTTCTCTTTTGCCAACCGTGCCGGGCTTTGGACTTCTATTGTCCCTCCATGCTCCTTGATAATACCAAAGGTTACCGACAATCCCAGACCCGTGCCTTTCCCTACTCCTTTGGTCGTAAAAAAGGGGTCAAAGATTTTTTCCACATTCTCAGATGAAATGCCTGTACCTGTATCGGCTATAGAAATTATCAACTCATTATTGTCTTCATTAAAACGGGTTGTAATACTTATGACGCCATCATTTCCAATAGCATCATAGGCATTGTTAAGCAAGTTAACAAAAACCTGCTTGAGTTTTTCTTTGTCCCCCATAACCCGAGGTAAATTCAAGCCATAATTTCTTTCAATAATAACCCATTCTAATTTAAGAGTATGTTCTATAACGGCCACCACTTCCTCAATGGATTGATTTATGTCGAGCGGGGTCACAATACTTTCCATGCGTCTTGAAAATCTCAAAAGATCAGCCACAATTTTACGGCATATTTTTGCCTGTTTCTCAATGGTCTTGATATCTGCATATATCTGCCCATTCTCCTCCACATCTTCGAGCAAAAGTTGAGCGTATCCCAAAATAACACCCAGGGGTGTGTTAATCTCATGGGCAACACCCGCGGCCAACTGTCCCACGGACTCCATTTTCTGCGCCTGGGTGAGCTGTTCCTGTACCCGCTTGAGCTCCGTAATATCCCGGCCGCTGCACAAAAGCCCTGCAATTTTGCCGTCAGTTTCAAAAACCGGAATTTTTACCACATGAAGCCATTTTTCACCTTTGATGCTTGAGATTTTATCTTCTTTAATCAGGGGCCTGCCTGTATCGAATATGGCCAGATTCTCTTGATGATAGATTTGGGCCTGCTTTAAGGTAAAGAGGTCAAAGTCGGTCTTCCCGACGATTTCATCTTTGTTTTTTCCAACTATTTCACAAAATGCCTTGTTTACGGACCGGTATATGGATTGACGATCTTGCAATGATACGAAATCGGGAATGGCATCCAGTATGGTCTGAAGCAATTCCCTTTGTTCATTTAATATTTTTTCTGCATGCTGCAGACCGGAAATATGAACTTTTAACGATTGTGTCATGGCATCGAAACTTTCGGCAAAACTCTGGATTTCATCCCCCGAGCATTTTCGATAAACCGTACATTTTTGACAACTGGTTATCTTTTTGGCATATTCGCCTTCCACACAGGTTGGGCACAGGGTTCCTGCAATATACCAGCAACGATGATGTAGATTTCCGTATGCAGGGCACTCCTGTTTGTTACAATTCATGATGTCCCAGCAGTTTTGTTTTAACAACGGCGCCGTATGGATATCCAGATTTCCCCGCAATGCCTGCTCTGATGACTCATGAAGGATTTTGATTCGCCGGGTTACGGGGCGGGCAAGGAACGCTCCCACAAACCCGGCAATCAGAATGACAAATCCGGTAGACAGGAATGCACTCAACATGATGCGGTTTATTGCTTTCTGGATCCTAATTCGAAGCAGTCCCAGCCGTACGGTTCCGATCCGGTCCTCACCGATAAGAACAGGAACAGCATAATCATAAATCAACCGCTCACCGGTATCCAGCAGTCGAATCGAAAATTTTTGATGATCCGAGACGCTATTCGCGGTTTTTAAATCCGCCGGGAAACCGCCTTTAAAAGTATGAACAAGGGGTTTTCCACCACCGTCCAGGACAAAGATATAAAAAATATCATCACTGAGTTGGACTGTTTTATCAACCAGGGTCTTCATTCTCAAAAAATCCATGGCCAGAATGGGTTCTGTTATGCGGGCCGAAAGATTAACCCCAATGGAAATGCCGCGATTTCGGTTCTCTTCCAGCAGAGATTCTGTCATGACCCCGCTGACGACAAATAAGATGACGATCCCCAAGAGCAGGAGCAGAGAAAACATCCCAAAATAAATTTTGCTGCGTAATCCTAATTTCATTATTTCTCCAGGCTGATGCCCACCCTGGCAGCCAATTCTCTTATCGGGTTAAAATCTTGATCTTCTGAAGGTATCACTCTGACGAAATCGGCCATTTCTAATATGTGTTGGTGCTCTTCTTGTCTAACATCAAGCTTCAATAGTGCTTTTCTGACTTTTTCCACAATCTTTGGGTCTATACCCGCCCTGGCAGCATAAACCCAGCCCGGATACCAGCGGGTGTTGGCAATGACCCGAATTTCGTTAATATCTATTTTATCTGCAACCACGTTCAAAGTTCCCTCCCGGATGGTGCCGATATCGTATTTCCCGGCATAAACCGCCAGAACCACTTTTTCCTGCTTGCCACCGGGACCGGGGCTAAAGGCAATTTCACTGAAATCCGTTTTTTGAATGCCATGGTCAATAAAATAACCCAGGGGGTAAAGATAACCGCCGGCAGAAGTGGAATCAACGGCTAACCAGCTTTTGCCACGGCAATCGCCAATCGTCTTGATGAGCTGGTTGTCGGCCCGGCAAATGATCTGGCCCCGAAAATTTTCCTGGTTATAAATTTCGGCGATACGCGCAAAAGCTTGTGCGCCGTATCGGTGAGCAATTTTGATATATATAAATGGATTAGAATAAGAGATGTCAATCTTACCCTGACCCACCATTGTCATGTGCTGGTCAAAAGTATCCGGGAAGATCTGTTTTATATTAAAACCCGTTTCTTTGCGCAAAAATTCTATTAGCAGGTGGTGTCGTTGATAGGAAACCGTATGGGAATATTGCGGAAGATAGGCGTAGGTAATGACATCTGCGTCTTCTTTGAGGCTTACCTGTTCTTTTTTGCTCAGGTCAACTTTAATGGTTGGCTCCTCCTCACTGCAACCAACAGATATAAAAAGGCAGATCAGGATGACGCTGAAGATTTTTTTGGGCATTTTGAAATTTCTCCGCCACGATTTATAGATTGGGGGTTATAAAGACGATTGCAGTTACCCCCATTTTTTTCTAAAGGCATCCGCCTTTATATTATACCGACGCATTATTTGCTGTAACGCCTGACGCTCTATCCCGCAGGACCGAGCGGCCTGTGTTACATTACCGTTGTTTGCCGCAAGAAGATTGCCGATATAGCCGGCATTAAAGTGGTGCAACGTCTGCTCTTTGGCCTCCTTATAGGGCAGTTGTTGAAAAGAATGCTCCATACGTGGACCATCTGGCAGAATTTCACTAAAATCAATGTCACGAGGTCTGATTTCATCGGTAGTGGAAAATAATATTCCCTGTATAATAACATTTTCCATTTCCCTTACATTACCAACCCAGGGTCTTTTTAAAAAGAGATTCATCAATTCCGGAGACAACCTTTTTAAAGGTTTATTTAATTTAACGGAGTGTTTTTTCAATAAATGGTTGGCAATCAAAGGGATATCCTCGGGACGATCTCTTAACGCCGGCAGTTCAATGGACACCACATTCAAGCGATAATAGAAATCTTCCCTGAACTCGTTGTTTGAAATTTTTTCAGTTAGATTCTGATTTGAAGATGAAATTATCCGGACATCAACCTGGATAACCCTGGTATCTCCCAATGGCTTTATTTCTTTTTCCTGTAAGACCCGCAGTAGTTTGGTCTGAATGGTAGGGCTGATGTCTCCGATTTCATCTAAAAAAATAGTACCCTTATGAGCTTCTTGAAAAAGACCTGCTCTGTTTTGGGTGGCATGAGTAAACGCCCCTTTTTTGTAGCCGAACAGTTCACTTTCAAGGATATTCTCCGGCACCGTAGGGCAGTTTACCGCCACATAAGGGCCCCGGCTGCGGTTACTCAGAGCGTGAATAGCTCTGGCTGTCAAATCTTTTCCGGTGCCCGTTTCACCGGTAATAAGCACCGTTAAATCTGTTTTGGCTACGGTCTGGATGGTTTCATAAACCTTCTTCATGAGAGCACTCTTCCCCACCAGATCCTGGAATACATGAACCCCCCAACATTCTTTCTGAAGTCTCAAGTTTTCTTGTAAAAGGGTGCTTCTTTCAAAAGCCTTTTCGAGTCTCAACACCAGGGCATCGTGATCAAAAGGCTTGGTAATAAAATCATAGGCCCCTTTTTTCATGACCTCAACCGCTATGTCTATACTGCCAAAAGCCGTCATCATGACTACCGTAAGGTCAGGAGTCTCTTTTTTCATTAACTCCAGCAGTTCCAGTCCGCCGATACCCGGCATTTTGATATCAGCCAAAACCAGGTCAAAGCGGCACGTTGCAAGCATTTGAAGTGCCATTTCTCCTGACGAAGCCGTTTCAACCTTGCAATCCATGGCAGATTCCAGGCTCCGTTTAAGAAGCTTTTGCATATCTATTTCGTCATCAACTATCAGAATGGTTCTATCCATTGGTTATCCTCCCGGACACCTGGAAGCCGCTGTTAAAACGACAGTAAATGTAGTACCCTTACCCGGCTCGCTTTCCACAAAGATATTACCGCCATGATTTTTTATAATCCCATAGCTGACAGAAAGGCCCAAACCGGTTCCTTCTCCGGTCGGTTTGGTTGTAAAAAAGGGATCGAATATACGGGATATATTCTTTTTTTCAATACCGTAACCCGTATCATCTATCTTGATGATAACCTGCTTGGTTGAACGGTTGTAT
>CAZDAB010000116.1:0-8507 GCA_964502855.1 uncultured Desulfobacteraceae bacterium
GACCAAATAATGCCATTTATTCAATGGGTTATGGCTACTCACAACATAAGGCAAGTGATCTGTACTTTTATTGATTTCGATTATAAACCCTAACTTTTCGGAAGTTGGGGGTTCAGGCACGAACGCATACCCCAAATGTTAGATCAGGTCGGGGTGAAAAAATAATTATATTGCAATATAGACAAGCCATTGTTATTATAAATTAAAAACCTTGTATATTGAACATAAAAAGCGTCACTGTATTAAATGTTATGTAATTATCATGCTGATAATATTGAATTAATTTTTTAAGGGTGATTGACTTTACAATTTCCATAGGAATATTTTTCACTATAAAAGGGAGGTCTATATGGGTGTGATTACAATTTCCAGAGGTTCATATAGTCATGGGAAAGAGATTGCTGAAAAACTCGCCCAAAAATTAGGGTATAACTGCATTTCAAGAGAGATTCTCTTGAAAACTTCGGAGCAATTCAATGTAAAAGAAGCAAAACTTATCCGAGCGCTCCATGATGCACCCTCTTTTTTCGATCGTTTTAAATATGGAAAAGAAACGTTTTCCGCTTTCATTCACGAAGTATTTTTAGAGCATATTCGAAAAGACAACGTAATCTACCATGGACTAGCAGGGCATTATTTTGCCAGAGGAATCCCAAACGTTCTAAAAGTGAGAATCAAAGCAACTATAGAGGATAGAATAAAGGAGGAAATGAAACGCGGGAACAGTTCCGAAGAAGAGGCACGTTACCTCTTGATAAAAGACGATGAAGAACGGCGGAAATGGGGCATTTACCTTTATGGAATCGATACTAAAGATCCAGAGCTTTATGATGTTGTCATAAAAATTGATAATCTAAAGGTGAATGATGCGGTTGAGATTTTGTTTGATATCGCAAAGCGACCTTGTTTTCAGACAACTCCTGAATCTCGAATGATTTTAAAAGATAGGTTTTTAGCTGCTAAAGCTTATTCAGCTATAGTACATGAATTTCCTAAAGCTAACGTTATATGCAAAGATGCAATTGTCTATGTCAGCGTTGAATCGGACTTGTCTTTAGAAATGAAGATGTCCGATCAAATCAAGGTTCTGTTGAAAGATATTTCAGAAATTAAAGAAGTTAAGACAGGTATAATGCCATTAGGAACAGATTAAATAAACACCAAACTAGCTATATGCTTCATAATCAACCTTGACGGCTTCGTAAAAAGTCCAATTTCTGCGTTGCGCTTTATTTCGTGTTCACTGCGGCGTACATCAGTACGCTTCATTCCACGAAATTCGCGACGCCTTGAACTTGAACTTTTTACTTTGCCGTCTCAATTTTGGCTTTTTGCGAATCCGTCAACCTTAAGGCGACCAAAAAATATCGGATGAGTTTTCGGAAAGAAAAATGAAGAAATATCATATGGTTATATTAATATTGACTTTATATTCCTTGCTTGTATCATGCGCTCACTATTCCCCTGACCGATAAAATAATCAGGTAGGGGCTTCAGTTAGTGCCAGTACGGGCGCTCTTATTGGCCAGGCGATTGGCTATGCCTTTATACTCATTTGACACCGGCCCATGATATTGGGATGATGTGTTTTGGCTGAGAACCTTTGTTTTCAGGCAGCCTTTGAAAATACTCTGGACGTGCTTACCGTTGGAAGAGCCGTCGGCAGTTTAGACGGCGAAGCAACGTTTAGCAGTCCGCGGGTTAGCCAACCGGAGCGGGAAGCCGTTAACAATCCCCAGAGCGGAATCCAACACAAGCAGAATAACCAATAAAAAGAATAGGAAACCGCCCAGCGCCAGCCGAACCAACCACCGTAACGTTTCTGATAAACCAAACCGGGTACCACGGCGCTGAAGATACAACCCATCACCAAGATAACCAGGCTAGGCACGGGAGCCATCAGCAGTTGGACCACCACAGCGAACTTGAAGGCTTCGCCAAAGGTCATACGAAAAAATTGAGTTGTGCTGAACAGGCGGATCCATCCGCTGCCGTTATCGGTAGGGCGGAAGCGTTGGATTATGAAAGAAAGCATTACCAGGTTTTCACGTACGTTGCTACGCGCCCATCTTAACAACATTTTGCGCAGACCTGTAAATGTGATCGGTATCTTGGTCAATACCACGGCCTCACGCTGATAAACCACGCGAAAGCCGCAACTCAGGACCAGGTTGGTCAGAGCACGGTCTTCACCGATGGCAGCAGGGCGCCCCATAAAGGTTTGATTGATCCAGTTTGGCAGATGGGGGGTGATCACCTCCGCCTGATAGGCTGAAAGTGCACCGGGCGTACAAAATACACCACCATAGACGCTCTGACCGGATCGGATGAAATCAAAGGCGCTGGTAAACGAAACCTCCATCATTTTAGGGATGGCGCCTTCGGCAAGATTCAACACGCGCACATTACCGGCGACTGCGCCGACACGCGGATCACTGGCCAGAGGACTCACCAAATGGCGGAGGGTATCGGGCAGCACTTCTGAATCAGAATCAATGGTCACATATACCTGCCCTGTAGCTTTAGCGAAACCGGCCATCAACGCATGGCGTTTACCTCGGTTAAAAGGCTGACGAATAAGCCGCACGCGCCAGGAAAACTCTTGCTGGGCAGTTTGCATCCATTTCCATGTATCGTCCTGTGAACCGTCATCAACACAAATCACCTGCATTTTTTCCATCGGATACCGGCTGTTCATAACCGATCGAACGGTGTGCAAAATCTGTCGGCCTTCGTTGTAGGCGGGTATAACTATAGTAATCGTCGGCAAGGCACTGTCGGATAGAGGCGCATAGGACCGGTAACGACAGGCAAACCAAATACGCCATGCCAACGTCAAAAAGGTCCAGAGGGTTAACCCAACGGCTAAATAGTTTGTATTCGACCAGGATTGTAGAAACTTCAAGGATTCTACAGATTTCAGGGCACCCACCTGCCACCAAGTCAACGTTATTACAGATATTAAAGTGCAAAGCAGCAGCCACGGGAAGAAAATATCCACCTTAAAGTGGTGTGAGCCATTTGTGTTTAACATATTTTACCTCTGATTATATAATTTTCCGGAAGGTGATGATCCTTTCAGTATTAAGAAATCCTAAGCTGCTTGCCGCCTGAAATAGGTCTCCAGCGAGGAGAAAGATACAGCAATGAAGCTTTATAGAAAAAAATCGCTACTGAGCTATAAGCGTTTATCCCTTATCAAAATGTCATTTACAGGTGTTGAGCCGAATTAGTCAAACAGCCTGAACCGATTTGTACTCATCCACAGAGTCCATAGACGACACATAAAAAGATATCCAAAAAAAAGCCATAGTAAGCTTTCCCGGATCATCGCTGTTTCTATGGTTTGTTTCTTCGATTGTTATGATGCGAAGCCAAAAAGTGATTATAAGCAATAAGTATGCCAAGATGAACTAATGCTCTATCTATTTAATATTAAAAGCATTATCGTTTATAGTTGTATTAATGCATGAGGGCTTATGAAGGGAAATACATACGGGTTCTGTAATAGAAAAATTTAAGAATTACACCTAACCGTCAATAATTATAGTATTTTTATGTGAAGGAATTTAGATACACCGAGGATCGAGCCTGATAGCCCTTCCTACCCATAATTTAGGAAGATACACGCGCTTAAGAGTGACGATTTCTTCATAATAATACAAAAGGAGCTTCACCAAGGTCCGATAAGGCTGGACATTGGGAAGAAAGGCTCTGTTTTTAAAGTCGGATAGACCGGGTCAAAAAAAATCCGTCTCCGCTTTAAGCCGAATATCCGGGGACAGCGTAAAATATGGAGTCGTGTCCCCGGATGCCATAGATCGCTTTAATTCAATTCCGGCTGTCAACTCAAGATGACACTCAATACAAGCGAAACTATCCCACTGTAGTCGAACTGCCTGGTTCAAACAATCCCTGTAATGTGAACAAGACAAATTTCTGTTTCCGTGTTTCGGAATCGGGTTGGGTTTTTGATACATTCCTTTTAGCTCCGAAAAATTTGTTTCCAGATAAAATTCAAGCAACGTTTATGACGTCAAATATAGAAAAGCAAAAGTTTCGTGGTTATTAGGAAAACATGAAAAATGTGTTAACCGTTTCGGGTGTTCTTAAAAGATAGGTTGTTTCAAAAAGATGGGCAGCCGGGTGCTTGTGGATAGACCTCATAAATGAATTGCTGTGACATTGAATTTCAGGGCAAAGATAACGGTGCTCTTACCTCATCAGCAATGGCCTTATATTTAAAATTATGTTAAATCCCATATCGTTAAGGATTTAAAGCCAAGCGGAGAACGGTTATCAAATGGGTTGCAATTGCAAAGCTAAATATTTAAAGCCCGGGATAAAACCTGGCCTTTTTTATTGGAAAATAGTATGTTGATTTTGTTTAATCGCTACGGAACCGGTACACTGGAATTATGATAAATATAAAGCCAGTAAAACCTCGAATGAAATAACGGGCAAATCTCTCATGTCGGTTTATTTCCAAAACAAGGAGAATGTTGTGGCAGGAATCATTTCGGATACGCATGGTCTTTTAGTGCCGGCAGCCGTAAAAACCCTTCATGGTGTTGACCTAATTATTCATGCCGGAGACATCGGCAGTACCGAAGTTATGGATGAACTGCGAGCCATTGCTCCGGTGGTGCGGCGAGTCTGGCTATCTATGACGACCGGCTTGAGATCTGGAACGATGGAACCCTTCCTTTGGATATAATTGGAAGGAGAAATAGATGGACTAGGCTGTCCAATTGGGCGTCCTTTCATATAAATAAGGCGATAATAAGTCGGCCCAATTCCGCCTTATTAACATCTGATTGTGGGATAAACGTCTCGAAATTGAGAAAAAGCATAAATGTATTGGGTTATTGAAAAACAGGCTCGGGAAACGGGATCATGAGCGAATATCAACACTACGAATTTCTGGCCATAGACCAGCCGCTGACAGAGGATGAGATGGATGAACTGCGGGCACTTTCAACGCGGGCCACAATCACACCCGTCAGTTTCACCAATTATTACAACTGGGGCGATTTCAAGGGCAATCCGGACAAGCTGATGCAGCGGTATTTCGATGCCCACGTCTATGTTGCCAACTGGATGACGGCCATATTTATGGTGCGTCTGCCCATTGATGCTTTGCCCAAAGAAACCGCTGAAGCCTTGGCCGTGCCTTACATGTTGGATTTCAAGGCCATCAAAACCCATTGGGTCATTAGTTGGCGTTTGGAGGAGTCGGAAAACTACGACCGCTTCGGCATGGAGGACGGCCGCGGCTGGATGGCGCGGCTGGCCCCGGTGCGGGATGAATTGCTGCGCGGTGATATGCGCAGTCTGTACATCGGATGGCTGGCAAGCATAACCGGAGAAATGATGGATGACGATGAGATGGAACCTGTATCCATCAGCGGCCTGGGAAGTTTGACGGCGGCCCAACAGGCGCTGGCGGAGTTTCTGGAGGTTGATCCGGACCTGCTGGCAGGTGCCGGCATGGGCAGTCCGGCTGCTCAGAGCGAGGAAATTTCAGAAAAGGACATGGATAAATGGATCGATGCCTTGCCCCGGAATGAGGTAAAGGCGGTCCTGAAACAACTCCTGGAGGGCAAGGGGCAGCTGGCCGAACGGTCCATCAAAAACCGGTTCGCGGAATGGCGGCGGAGCCTGCAGACTGCCAAAACCGACCCGCCCCGGCGCACGGTGGGAGAACTGCGGGAGAATGCCGAGACAGCCCGGCAGATCCGGATGAAAAACCAGAAACGCGACCGCAAGCGGCGGGAAGTCAGGCGTCGCAAGGAGCACGAGGCGTATCTGGAGAACCTTTCAAAAGATTTTCCCAAGGCATGGAAGTCGGTTGCAAAGACTGTCGAACGGGGATCGGGCCTGGCCTATGACGAGGCCTGCCGCACCCTTGTCGATATCTCCGAAGCCTATGCGCTTTTTATAAACAAGAAGCAATTCCAAAAAGAATTGAAAAAGTTCATGACCGGTCACACGCGGCGCAAGGCGCTGATTCAACGTCTGGTAAAGGCCAGCATCTGGAAGGATCAATAAAAGATGAGCACGCGAAGCCCAAAAGAGAGTAAGGAACTCGAAGCTTTGGACGATATGATCGCAGAGATCACCGTCGACGCATACGGTGATGATGAGCAGCTCTGGGCCTTTCGGCAGGCCTTCGAGGACGACGTTGCACTGCCGGCTGACGGCTTTGTCATCGGGGAACCGGTTTCGGTGATAGCGGTTGACTACGACGGTAACGAACGACGCGGTCTGACGATAAAATGCCATCGCGAAGACGGTTCCGAATATGTGGTTGTGCTCTCCGATGTCGTTTTGCCGCAGGCTTCGGTAGGGGCACGGTACATCGCCGCCTATCGCAGGTGGCTCAACCTGGATCCTTACCCTGCCGAAACGCAGAAACCTTCCCGACGCGGACGGCAGCACAAGGCGGCAGCCGGTGATCTCGACTTGAGTAAGCCAGTCGAGTTGGTAGCACTCGCGGTCAAGGAGCGGGCCGCCCGATGCCGTTTGTTGGGAAGTGACCGGGTCATTACCCTGCGCGCGAGCCGCCTTTGGGATGTGGCGCCTGGTGCCATTGTCACGGTAAAGCCGCGAAAACAGTGGCGCTATGCCGGTCATCCCTATCTTTCCGGCGAGATACAGTCGATCCGAATCGACTTGAAGGCCCTCGATCTGAGGCCGCTGAGGATCGAGGATATGGGAATGTGGGACCCCAAAGAGGAGTATTGGGGAGAAGAGGACGAACCCATCGAGGAATGGGCCAAGCCGATTATCGCTCGTGGACCTCGCCCCATGTTCGAGATGGAGCAGGTATTGCCCGGTGAGGACCCTGACGATCCTTTCAATGATCCCATCACTCAATCCAACGATCTCAAAGATGCCGGCGAGTGGGCAGAGGCGGAAAAGATCTTGATGGAACTGTGCCAGGCAGACCTGCGTTGTCTCGATGCCCATTCGCATCTTGGTAATCTTGTCTTTGATCACCGTCCACAAGATGCCATTCGACATTACGAGGTCGGTCTGCGCATCGGTGATCTCTCACTGGGAAACGACTTTACCGGCGTGTTGCCGTGGGGCCTTATCGACAACCGCCCGTTTCTGCGCTGCATGCATGGCTATGGGTTGTGCCTCTGGCGTCTTGGGCGCTTTGACGAGGCAGAGCGCGTTTTTCTTCGGATGCTCTGGTTAAACCCATCTGACAACCAGGGAGTGCGGTTTCTCATCGATGACGTGAAAGATAAAACAGCCTGGGAGGATCGTGAAAACGACTAAAAACCAAAGGGGTTGTCAATGATCGCCTTAATGAAGCCATTTCAAATATGGCGGATCCAAGAAGAAACTTATAATCTAAGGACAGTCTCCCAAAACCAAAATTATCTCCGGAAAAACTGCTCACAGGCCCGCCCATTAATTGAATCACATACTTTTTTGTAAAATTAAAGCGCAAGATAATTCTAACTGTAAATAGAAATGCTCTATTGTAAACAAAGATGTGCAAGATATATTTTATTGTGTTAAAATATCTTTCCTCATAATCATTTTAATTGCAGTTTTAATTATACCGTGCTAATAAAAAATCGTTATGCAGCTAAAAAAAATAGCCAAAATTCAAAGCGGTTACATTAGCCGAGGCAAAATTGAATCCCGCGAGGACGGTACTCACTTTCTTTTACAAGCCAGGGATGTGGATTCTGAGCACCTCACATACCAGGCTGACAGCTTGATCCGTTTTAGCCCGGATTTGTCTCGAAAAGATTGGGTGCTGAAGCCGGATGATGTGCTGTTTATGGCCCGTGGAGTCAGAAATTATTCATTGCTAATCAGTGACATACCTGTTTCCACGCTGGCGGCGGCATGTTTTTTTATTGTGCGGGTGTCGAGCGATCAGGTTCTGCCCTATTACCTGCGCTGGTATCTTAATCAGGCTCCCGTGAATCATTATTTAGGCCGCCACAGTGGAAGAGGGGTACATATGCCGGTGGTCAGGCGATCGGTGCTGGAAAGCATCGACATACCCATTCCGCCTTTGGATGTTCAAGTCAAGATTTCGAAGTTGAATGCACTTCTGCAAAAAGAACTGGAATTAATTGGTAAGTTGGCTGAAAAACGGAAAAACTTGATAACGGCAGCCTGTCTGCAAGCCGTTCGAAATAGTTGACATAGGGGATAACGATATGAACGATGAACAAAAACGCTTAGCAATTTTCAACAAGGTATGGCAGGCTTGCGATACCTTTCGCGGTGTTATCGATCCGGCCCAGTATAAGGACTATATCCTTACGATGTTGTTTGTTAAGTACCTCAGCGATATTCACAAATCGAGGCAATCAGAGCTTGAAGAGAAGTATAATGGCGACCCGGTGCGCATACAAAGGGCGCTCGACCGGGAGCGTTTTATCATCCCGACCATTGAAATCAGAGACAGCAGCGGAAAATTGTGTCTTGGTTCAGCGTGAACTGGAGGATTCCGGTTTTAAATTAAGCTACAA
>CAZDAB010000117.1:0-8489 GCA_964502855.1 uncultured Desulfobacteraceae bacterium
TATTCCCTATTGGGACCTAACGGAGCAGGTAAAACAACCCTATTGAATATCCTCGGCTTTTTGGAGCCACCATCCGGCGGAACCATCTACTACCGTTCCAAGCCGGTCCGATTTATTGAATCGGAACTCCATGCCCTGCGCCGAAACGTAATAATGGTTGATCAATTTCCGATTTTGTTTACAACTACGGTATTGAAAAATATAGAATTTGGCCTCAAAGTCAGAAAAATTTCTAAACGTAAAAGGAGTCGTATGATCCAAGAGGCTTTGGATTTGGTTGGAATGCGTGATTTTGCCTTGGCTCAGGCCCATAAACTTTCCGGAGGTGAAACCCAGCGGGTGGCTTTAGCCAGGGCATTAGCGCTATCCCCCCAGATTTTTTTGTGCGATGAGCCGACATCCAGTGTAGATGTTGAGAACCAGGCGATCATTCTAAATATTCTTAAACGAATCAACCAAACAAAGCGAATGACCATCGTGTTTACGACTCATGATCGCACACAGGCCGGAACCATTGCAGATCAAACCCTGGTTTTGGATCGGGGCAGACTCATAGAGGCCGGTTACGAGAATATCTTTTCAGCGGTTCTTGATCTTAACAGCCCTGGAGAGACAAGATGCGTTATCCATCCGAATATATCATTGCTTATGGCCCCACAGAAGATAAACACTGCCACAGACAGAGTCAGGGTTCTTATCGATCCAAACCAGATCCATCCCTTCGGAAAAGACGGGAAGCAATTTTCGATTAATGTATTTCACGGCATCGTACGTCAGGTGATGGATGAAAATTCAAAGATTCGGGTTGTTGTAGACTCAGGCGTTCAGTTAACTCTGTTGATGACTGAAAAAACTTACCGTCATAACCAAATATTCATCGGCGATACGATAAAGTATTACATTCCACCCAAAGCGATTCAAGCAATGGAATAATCATATCTATGGTATGTCTTATTTACCGAAATTAGCTGTTTTAACAAACTTTTACAACTTAACACCTAAAGCTTAAAACTCTCGTAAAAAGTTGTTTTTAAATTTTTACCTTGAATTTTGAACGAGCCGGAGGCTTTCATATGCCCCGATAACGGAATTTCCGTTTCGCTCCAACAAGGCACTTAAGGGAAAAGAAACACGCCGTCGCTACGCTGCACCGAAATCAAATGGGTTGATCCTGGGTTTCACAGGGCTTGTTCTTTTTATTTTTATGGTATATGTAGTGAATGAGATTCTGTTTCAGGTTGTGCTCATGGCAAGGGCGCTTTGATTTCCATCTGCGGGATCCAACCTCAATATCATGGACAAATCCATCTTTGGCTTCCCGTATCTCTGACCAGACGTCGAGGGGTGGAATCGAACCCATGGAAAAGCCCAAAATTATAAAGGAGATAAATATGAAACGGATCGGAACGCAAGTAATGGTTGTTACGTCTGCATTGGTCTTATTATTGGTGATGTGTCCTGAATCTAACTCGACCGAACCCGAATGTCCCTGTCTGTTCTCCTTCTACAATCAAAGCTTGCATTTTACCGGCAATGGCATGCGGTATTGGTACGAAGAGCCAAACGGATTCATGAGCATAACCAACATCCCATATAACAACCTGGACTGCAAGACGTGCCACGTGAAGAGTTGCGATCGGTGTCATGCCATGCAAAATGGATCTTCTATGCATTTTTCCCAAAAAAAGACCAAAGATATGAACACCTGCTTGCAATGCCATACCCGTGCAAAACTCGCCTTTAAATACGGTAAAGCCGCCGACAACCTGGATGTTCACATCGCTTCGGGATTTGTCTGCGCTGATTGTCATTACCAGGGCGATGTTCATGGCGACGGCCGTTTCAAGCCCTCCATGAGGCACCCATCGCCCAATGGTGTTTCTGCCACTTGCCAGGGATGCCATATTGATCAAAAAACCGAGTCTCCTGAATTCGACCGCGAGACGCCCAGCCACAGCGCTCATGGAGAGAAACTCCATTGTTCGGCCTGTCATGTCAATTCCACCATGGCCTGTTATAATTGTCACTTCGACTCCGCACTCAAGACAGGCAAGAAAGGAAATTTTATCCCCATGAATGACTGGTTGTTATTGATCAACTATAATGGGCAGGTGACTTCGGGAAGTGCCATGACCCTTGTCTATCAAAACAAGAAATTCATTGCCTACTGTCCTTACTTCACCCACAGCATATCCACCCAGGGGCGATCCTGCAATCAATGTCATCAGAACAAGGCTGTGCGTGAGATGGCAAAGGGTAATAAAGTCACTGTCGTCGATTTCAAAGACGGAAAAGTTGTCCCGTGGAAAGGCGTGGTTCCGGTTGTGCCGGATAAGCTGCAGTGGGTGTACTTGAACAAGATAGGTGAAAACAAATGGGTGCCTGTCAAAGACGATAAAAAAGCCAAAGTACAATTTGCGGCATATGGCAAACCGCTTACCAAAGAGCAGTTCGAGAAATTGGCCACGGATGTGAAGTAAGACCAAAGGGCTGGATCTATTTCGTGTCCAAGCGATATTGAAAAAATGCCATCAAGCCATAACCAACTCAAGGCACAAATAATCGGATTGTTACCTGAATATGTAAAGGTTTTGCTATGGGCTACTTGGCTGTATTCGTAATTTCTTTCTGTTTTGCAGGCTTATTATATGTGATTGCAGCCAAAAGAGGTTCAAATAAAACCTTTTGGGCAATAATGGGTTTTTTCTTCGGTCCTTTTGCAATTCCTTTTGTGTTTTTTTCAAAAGATTCAGATCCAAAAAATACAGTTTAGGCAAACAACAGACAACTCTAACCGATCGCAAATAAAAACCCTGGCTCAAAGGACCAGGTTTTCAATGTTAAAATAAGAGAGCTATTCTATTCGTGCGATATGAATTTAAGGTAAAATCCCATTTTGTTTACGGTCAATTAATAGATTTTGAATCGAATATGGTTTGGGATTGGCTTTTGTCAAATAAGATGAATCCTATATTTTTTGGTGGTGAAACATGGAAAAAGTATTTAATGGCAAAAAGACGGCAAAATTAGGTACTGAAAAGAATCCCGCTGTTGTTAACGTAAAAACAAAAAAAAGAATGAATGAGGTTGTAAAAATTTTTGAAAAAAACGGTTGGAAATATACAATTGAATTACAACAGGATAAACCGGAAGATATTACCGATTTAGAAATATTATTGAACTGGCCGAAACCAATAGAAGCCCAAAACAAAGTCGGGCGTAATGACCCCTGCCCCTGTGGAAGTGGAAAAAAGTATAAAAAATGCTGCGGCAAGTAAGGCTATGTTCTGTTTTAAAACATTGGTCAACGCATAAAAGAACAGGCCGTTGACCTTAAACAGCATCTATGATCCTGAAAATATCAAGGCTTAAATAATTATGATATATTCGCAAATATCTGAAATTTTAAAATTTATTTGCGAACAACAATATGTGGATTTTTCCAAAATTTCTAGAAGTGGATTCAAAACCTTCAATCAGGTTCAAAGTCAAGGCGGGGCGAGGGATTCAAGCGCAGGAATATATTTAATATTTCGAGTATTGAATCGCTCGGCCTAACACAGAAATTGGGCCTGAGGGGAGGTTTTGAAACCACTTCTACAAATTAACACTATTTATTAGAAGCGACTCTGTTTGTGCATTCCCAGTTTCTTTTGAATTACTTCCCTCCGAGAGCAGATCTGCAAACGCTCCGATAAGGGCTAATTTCAATCGGTTTGCGCTTTGATGTTATATCCGCATGGAGATTACATGCCGCCGCCCGTTTATGTGATTTCAGGATTTTTAGGATCGGGGAAAACAACCTTAATAAATAATATTCTGGATACCTCTCCTGTTGATAAAAAAATCATGGTTCTCGTGAATGAGTTCGGGAGCATCTCAATCGACAGAAAAATTATAAATGCCGATCCCAATAATGTGGTGGATCTATCCGGAGGCTGTATCTGTTGCGGTTTGTTTTTGGAACTCATTTCTTCTCTCAGGTTCGCTCTGGACACTCTTTACGCCGATATAATACTGATCGAGTCTACGGGACTCGCGGTACCTCGTGAAATCGCTCGCCAGGCATTGTCCCCTGCGTTTGAGGGAAAAATCGAATTTGGCGGGATAATTACCGTGGTGGATGCGGGCACCATACTTTCATGGCAGTACCCGGTTATGAAGGAACAACTCAAAGAGGCGAACGTCATCATTTTAAACAAAATAGACCTTGTCGAGCCGAAACTCCTTGTCCGTATTCATAAAATGATCCGATCCATGGTTCCTTCCGATAGCCGCCTGATCGAAACCAGTTTTTGCAAGGTAGAATACAATGAAATTATGGCCAAACCCTATAATGACAGACGGATCATGGAATATGCCCGGACACCGATAAAAAAATACGATTCTACCGCTGGTTTTGCCACCGTTTCTCTTGTGAGGCATTTACCGCTTCACCGAAACAAGCTTTTGAACCTTTACGCACGGCTCGGCAATAAAATTATCCGTTCAAAAGGCTTTATCTTGACAGAAATTGGAGGAATGGAACTGCAGTTTTCGAACAACGATATTATATTGAGACCCACACAACTCCCCATCCAAAGGACAGAGCTGATATTGATTATAGATGAAAAAGATAAGGATCTGATCGAGAACCAATTCAGAAAGGTTTTCGATGAACAAGAGGACAGCGATATACGTTCGAACCCGTAAGTTCTCTATTTTCGGACACGATCCGGCATGGACATGGCCCGGCTCAATCTAAGGCTTCGGCAAACCTTGACAAAGCAAAAGGTAGTTTTGACATTGCTGAAAACCGCATTATGTTATTAGTATATTTTATCAGGACATCAAGGAGTCAAATTCAGAACAACACGGTCTTAAGCATAATAAAATTGTTTATACCGTTAGAGGAATATTAATGAACAACATAAAAAAGGACAAAAAAAAGAAATGGTACGAAACATGGTGGGGACTTCTGTGGACCCTGGCGATTGTGGATGCCGCCCCCGCCAGAGGTCTTCAGACATTCATGGAGGTTGACCGCGAACTTAACGATCTCTCGTAAGTCGGCCAAGAAGTATGCGACCGGGAACCTTCCCCATGTATGGGTCGACTTGCGATGGAAGCCTGCAAAGATTCTACTTAAAGGGATTCATCCCGACGCACAACAGGGCCAATCGAACTTTGGCCCGAACGGAATGTGCTTCCGGCTGATATTGAAGGTGCCATTTGACAGCCTCAACCAATGCCCGACATTCATTTTGGCAATGCAGCCGGTTCCCGCGACATTCTAAACCTGCAATCCGATACCGGACAGATTTCGCATTTGTATACATCCCGTAAGCGGGTTGTCTGGGTGGTTAGCCTTAGAAAAAACGACAATGACTTATTCGGCGTCATAACCCAGCGCTTATTCAGGTTGACCCCAATGGCGGCCCCATCCACCAAATCGAAAAGCAGAGACTGGTTCGACAGGGGCATCCCGGTGTATCCGGGAGCAAAACGGCATCCCATATACAGTTTTTCTTTTTTTGCCTTATGTAAGATCAGTTCATATGCTTTTTGAGCCAAAGCCTCAATAAGAGCTACGCCCGCGGCATCCAAGAAGAGGGACTCTAGAAACTCACCCAGCTCAGCGAGGTGGCGACCGGTAATTTCCAACTCCTTGCCCAGTGTGCAGACAACCGCAGCAACATGCCTGGTATGAAAATCCCTCTCATGGGGCGGAAGAACCAAAGAAACCCTGTTTTTCAAAAATAGAGTTCCATCCGCTAAAACTTCGGATACCGGGTGTAGGGCATAGACCAACGCCGGTGCAATGAGTTGGCGGGCTCGCTCAAGGGTCCTTAATACAAGATCAATTGTGTCGCGGTTCATTTTGTAGCCGATGCCTCCGGCATATCGGCATACCTGCTGGGGGGTGGTGATGATGGCATCCGGTGAAAAACGGACCACCACTGATGATAAATGAGGGTGTCGGTCCTGGCTGTACTCAGATTCCCTCATGGTTAACCGTGTTTTCTCGGACTCGTTTTTCCAGAGAGGGACAACCGTTTGCCCCTGCGATTTAACCGGTAAAAGAGAAAGCGGAAATAAATTTCCTGGAAGAAACTGGTGTGGGACTTTTTAAGGGATTTTATACCCCTCTGGCAGTAATCCAAAGCCTTTTCCAGACGGCCCGCGTCCAGATGAAGACAGCTGAGACGCTGATACAAGAACGGCGTGATGGATCCCTCATCCACTCCTTTTTCGTATATTTTTATGGCCTGGTCGATCTGATTTAGCTTTTCATAAAGAATTCCCAGTTTGTTGTAAACCAGGAAGCGTCCTCCGCTGCCTTTGGGAAAACCTCTCAGAGCTTCCAAATACTTGGCCTCCGCTTCCCCGTATCGTTCTTTCTTAACCAGGGATTCCCCTTCTATTACTGGGCTTAAGAATTTAAACGTTTCTTCGGAAAATTTTCCATGGGGTAAAAGCTGTCTGAAGTTCATGATGGCAAAAACATTCCTTTCATAAATTGCTGTTGAAAATCCGGAACTTTTGCAAGATCCACATATTTTATTTGCCGAGCGATTCTTTCCGCCTGGTTTAGCGCCCGGGTTGAAAGAAGGGACATCTTGGCACCGGTGCCGGCCGCATTTCCCACCTGTGTTATTCTGGCGTTTTTGAAAGCCGGCAAAAGTCCGATGGCCGTGGCACTGTCAGCACGAAGGTAATTGCCGAATGCGCCGGCCAGGTAGACTTCTCTGATATCTTCCTCTTGCAGCCCCAGGGTATCCATCAGAATTCTTATGCCTGCCATCATAGCCCCCTTGGCCAGTTGAAGTTCCCTGATGTCTTTCTGGGTGATGACCACTTCCTCGGCCCCGCCGGAGCGCCCTTTGGGGCTCAGCACGAATTGTCCATAATTTTCGCGGGTCGACAACCGGGAATAATAGGCCTGCGGCGCTTGTTCTTTGCTCAACAACCTGCCGTTCTCTGAGATGAGACCCGCCTTTCTCATGGCCGCTACCGCATCCACCAACCCCGACCCGCAGATTCCCTTGGGCGGCAGTTCATCAATGACATGACACGGGAAACCGTTTTCGGAAAATTCCACTCGATCTATGGCGCCGCTCACGCCGCGCATTCCGCATTGAATCTGTGCACCCTCAAAGGCCGGTCCGGCGGCGCAGGAGCAGGCAACCATGTCCGAACCGTCGGTGAGCACAATCTCTCCGTTGGTTCCGATATCAATGGCCATTTTGGGAATCCTGCTTCTATGAAGACCGGTCGCCATCACCACACCCACCGTGTCGGAGCCCATGAACCCTGAAACAAGGGGCAAAGATATGACCCTCGCCATCGGGCTTACCTTCAATTTCACAGTGTTCGCAGGAACCGATAAGGCATGGCCGGTAAGTGGATTATAAGGATATCGGGCCAGAAACTGCGGAGATATTCCCAAAAACAGATGATGCATTGCGGTATTGCCGACCGTCACAAGTCCATAGATGTTCGCACCCGAAATGCCGCCGGCATAACATAGATTCTCTATAATATGATTGATGGTGTCTGCCGCCATGCTCTGCAGCCGATCCAAACCATCCGGTGTGTTCAAAGCATACTCGATTCTTGACACCACGTCGCTGCCAAGGCTCGACTGATCGTTGAGCGCCGAATCAACCGCTACCAAAGTCCCTTGATACAAATCAAAAAGATACCCCACCACAGTGGTGGTTCCAATGTCGATCGCTACGCCAAAAATTTTCCGGGAGGTATCCCCGGACTCAAACCCCAGAACCTGACGGTCCTTTACCAGAGCAGTTATTCCTTTGCAATTTTTGTGGAGCAAAGCGGGTAAGGTTTTCAGACAGGAAAAAGCGATTGCCGGTATGTTTAACCCTTGCTCAAGAAGAAATTCCACCACAATTTCATCAAGAGATTTTTCTTGTTTCAAATCATTTGGGCAAATGTCGAGAAAATATTTTTTGATAAACGGCTGAAACGCAACGGAGCGACGGATTCCCTCTTCAAGAATGTGTTCCTTTCCCGAAGGTAGTGACAGCAGGGAAACCACTGCCGGTCTCTTAACGATTGCCTGACAGGCCAGACGAATCTTCCGGCGGATTTCCTCCGGTGTGAGATACTCTCTCTCCCGGGGAGTAAGGGGCGTAACTCCCTTTTGCACAGACACCTTGCATTTACCGCATCGGCCCATACCGCCGCATTCGGACGGTATACTCACACCGGCTATCCGAGCAGCTTTTAAAAGAGACGTGCCGCACTCTACCTCGGCTTCCTGGTTGAGGGGTTTGAAAATGATTTTCACTTTTTCACCGCATATGCCGGGTTATGGAACTTTCGGAACAGCAACCTCAAACCAAATGTGAGACCTTTGCAAAACGCCCCCTTTTGCCCAATACCGGCGTCAGACTCAAATTTTAATCCTCAAAATACTCCATGTATTCCTGTGGTTAAAATTATCGCGTTGACTCGGGGCGTCCATGCCCCTCGCCCTTGCGGGC
>CAZDAB010000118.1:0-8459 GCA_964502855.1 uncultured Desulfobacteraceae bacterium
GAAGTTTGGCAGCCGTATCCATCTCTGAAAAAAGGTCCAGGTTGTTATTGGACGCGCAACCATCCGTCCCTAATCCTACGGTCAAGCCCTGTGAAATCATTTCGGGAACCGGCGCAATACCGGATGCCAGCTTCATATTGCTTTCCGGATTATGAACCACCTTTACCCCGCGTGCCGCCATTGTCTTTATATCCGGGTTCTCCACATGAACACAATGATCTGCGATCAGATGAGGCCCTAAAAGCCCCAGTGAATCCAGATACCTCACCGGTGTTTTTCCGTATTTTTTCTTTATTTGGGCAATTTCAGTTAAAGTCTCTGCTACATGGATAATCAATGGCACATTATATCTTAAAGCCAGTTCATTAGACGAGGTGAGGAGTTCAGGACTGCAGGTAAAAAGAGAATGAGGCTCTACGGCTATGGATACGAGGGAGTCATTTCGCCATTTTTGAATCAACGATTCGGTATACTCCAGACCTTTTTCCACGGGCCCGTAGTTTGGCGATGGAAAATCGTACAGCACTTCTCCCACCAGACATCTTACCCCCGCCTTTCGAGCCGCTTTGGCCACCTCGTCTTCAAACAAATACATGTCACAGAATGTGGTTGTGCCGGACATAATCATTTCTGCGAGGGCAAGCCGGGTTCCGGTGTAAACAAACTCTGCATCTATCTTGCGTTCTGCCGGAAAAATGTAGTTGTTTAACCATTCCATGAGCGGAAGATCATCGGCAAGACCCCGGAAAAGGCTCATGGCTGCATGGATATGGCAGTTCACCAGGCCGGGAAGAATCAGACCGCCCCCGGCATCTATGATTTTTTCGGCTTTAAATGACGTGGGATTGCCGGTTCCGATTTGAAAAATACGGTCGCCACGAATACATAAAAAGCCGTTTTCAAAAATAGAATTTTTTGAATCCAACGTCAAAATAGTGCCATTTTTTATGATAATATCTACCTGCTGCATGATTTATTCCCCCGGCAATGTGTGTTTTGTCTCAATCCGTTCGGCATCCGTGATGTTTATTTACCTGGAGTGTTCTTATTCGTCAACCTGTCTTGACAATAAAATAGTATTGTATCATGAAGTGTTAAAGAGGCTTTCAGAAATATATTCCGTTACCATACGGAAGAAAATTTTTTAACCACGACGTTAAGGGAAACAAATGAGTTTTGATATTGTCATACATAACGGTCTCATTATCACGGTTAATTCCGATTTTGATATTATTGAAAACGGTGTGGTTTGTATAACCAAAGGAAAACTCGAAAGGATTGAAGCACGGGCGGATGATAAGCCCCTGCCCGAAGCAGAACAAATAATTAATGCGAGCGGCGGTATCATTATGCCCGGTCTGGTAAATACCCATACCCATCTTCCCATGACATTGTTTAGAGGGCTTGCCGATGATCTTCCTCTGGCGCTATGGCTGGATGAATTCATCTTTCCATGCGAAGCAAAATATTTAACTCCCGAAACTGTCCGGCTTGGAACAGTTTTAGCTTGTGCAGAAATGATACTCTCGGGAACAACGACCTGCTGTGACGGATATTTTTTCGAAGATGATGTTGCATCGGCGGTTTATCAATCAGGAATCAGGGGAGTATTAGGACAGGGTGTTATCGATTTTCCTGCGCCGGGCGTGCCGGATCCGTCAGACAATATCAAGAACGCGGTGAGGTTTGTTGAAAAATGGCAGGAAGTATCTCCTTTAATAACCCCCTCAATATTTTGCCATTCTCCGTATACATGTTGTGAAGAGACACTAAAAAAGGCCAAAGCCGCCTGTGATTCAAAAGCACTTCTTTTCCAGATACATGCGGCTGAAACCAAAAGCGAATATGTCCGGATTCAGACAGAACAGCATACGACTCCGGTCAAGTACCTGGATAGAATCGGCATCCTGGATCAAAATACGCTGATTGTTCACGGCATATGGCTGGATAATAATGACATCGAAATCATTGCAAAACGCCGGTCAAGAGTTTCTCATAATCCCCAGAGCAATATGAAGCTTGCTTCGGGCATTGCACCGGTTCCGAATTTGTTAACTGCCGGCGTGACCGTCGGTCTTGGCACGGACGGGTGCGCCAGCAACAATGATTTGGATCTTTTCCGGGAAATGGACACCGCGGCAAAGCTTCATAAAGTGAATCTTCTCGATCCCACGGTCATGGATGCCCGGACCGTATTGAAAATGGCGACAATAGACGGTGCAAAAGCCATGGGTCTGGATAAAGATATCGGTTCCCTCGAGGCAGGCAAACAGGCGGATGTTATTATTGTGGATACGGAAAAGCCCCACCTGGTTCCCATGTATAACCCCGTATCCCACCTTATCTATACGGCTCAGGGTTCGGATGTGCGGGATGTCATCGTTGCCGGAAAAATCCTTGTAAGGGATCGGAACCTGCTGACCATAGACCTGGAAGATACGTTTAAAAGCATTGGCGCTATAGGCAATAATATTATAAAAAGAGCATAACGTTTGAAGCTTTCTAAGATCCCCCTTTTTGCCGGACCTTGATATCGGGCGTAAATCTCATTCCGATCACTTGCTGGATATCGCCGACGATAAGATAAAAGGACGGTACCAGAACCAGCGTAATCACCGTCGCAAACAATATGCCGTATCCTAAAGAAAGGGCCATGGGAATCAAAAACCGGGCCTGGCGGGATGTTTCAAAGATCATGGGCGACAGGCCGCCGAACGTGGTCAGGGTGGTCAAAATGATCGGTCGAAACCGCTGAATGCCCGCCTCATGAACGGCATCCCATCGCCTCATTCCGGCCCGTTCTTTGCGATTGGCAAAATCGATCAGCACCAGCGAGTCGTTGACCACCACCCCGCAGAGCGCCACCACGCCGAACATGCTGAGTACACTCAGGCTGTACCCCATGATCAGATGTCCGATGACGGCCCCCACGATGCCGAAGGGAATGGCCGACATAATAATTACGGGCTGAATATAGCTGTTTAATGGAACCGCCAGCATGGCAAAAATGACCAAAAGGGCCGCCAAAAGGCCTCGCACCAGACTCTGCATACTTTCGCGTTGGTCGGCCTGGCGACCTTCAAAACTAAAGGTCAGACCGGGATATTTCTTTTGTAACGCGGGCAGGGTTTCAGACTTGAGTGACGCCAACACCTGGCCGGCCTTGCTTCGGGGCCGGACATCGGCTTCCACCGATACGATCCGGCGGCCGTCCCGGCGATTGATATCGGTGTAAGCCCGTCCCCGGTTTATGGTGACGGCATAGCGCAAGGGAATCTCGCTTCCGGTCGGGGTTCGCAATATCATTTCTTCGAGGTTGTACTCGGAAACCCGTTCGTTTTTTGGGAGTCTGACCATGACCTTTATTTCATTACGTCCCCGCTGTTGCCGCAACGCCTCGGCACCATAGTAAGCATGGCGGATTTGCCTGGCCACCTCCCTGGACCTTAATCCGAGACTTCGGGCTTCGGGCTTGATCTGAAAATCGACCTGCTGTTTGCCGGGTGCGAAACCGTCATTGATATCCGTGACATTGGGGTAGAATCCCAAGGCCTCGGCAACTTCAGACGCGGCCTTTTCCAGCAGATCGATGTTTTTATGGCTGAGTTCTACCGTAATGGCGGCGCCGCGGCCGGGTCCGCCGGCATCGGATTCAAATAAAATCGATTCCAATCCCGGGATAATCCCCACCCGTTCCCGCCAGCGTTCCGTTATTTGCGCGGTGGACATGGGGCGCTTATCCGGCGGAGTCAGGTAGATAAGGACCTCGGCCCTGTTGTTGTTGATATTGGCGAAGATTCCTTCCATGAGTGCTTTTCCGCCGTTTTCAGCCACAACCTCCTGGGCTGCCCGGACCAGAATTTGCTGAACCTTTTCGGTTTTTTCAAAAGCGGTTCCAAAGGGCAGTGTGGCCGTCACCATGGCATAATCGGATTCAATCTTGGGGAAAAGTTCAAATCCCAAGCGCCCGCTCTTCACATAGCCGGCCGTGATCAATAAAATAGCGATACCCAGGGATACCGTCACATATCGCCAGCGCAGGGCCAACTCCAGCAGGGGACCGTATCGATGGACCACCAGACGGACAAAGCCGCTGCTGAATCGTTGCTGCCGGACGTAAATCCAGGCGAAAAACCCTTTTTCCGGCGGTTTCTGATGGCCCACGTGGGCCGGGAGAATAAAAAAACATTCGATCAGCGAAATTGCAAACACGCTGATTACGACCACGGGAATTTGTTTGAATACCTTCCCCAGGATGCCGGGAACGAAGAACATGGGGAGAAACGCCACCATGTTGGTCAGTACGCTGAAGGTAACCGGCATGGCGATTTCTCGGGTCCCGGATACAGCGGCTTCCATCCAGGGGACACCGCGTTGATGGTGATGATAGACGTTTTCCCCGACCACAATGGCATCATCCACCACGATGCCGAGGGTGACGATAAACGCGAACATGGAGACCATGTTAATGCTGACGTCCATGGTCGGTAAAAGTAAAAGAGAGCCTAAAAAAGAGATGGGAATGCCGAGAGACACCCAGAAAGCGAGCCGGGTTTCCAAAAACAATGCCAGCAAAACAAACACCAGTCCCAGCCCCATAAACCCGTTTTTGATCAACAGTCCCATGCGCTGCCGATAGATATCCGACCGGTCGTTACGAAGAACCACCGCCAGTGAAGAGGGCAGTTCCTGGTTTACCTCAGCCACCACCCGCTTGGCGGCATTGGATACCGAAACCGGGGTTTGATCTCCGACCCGGAAGACCTCGATCATTACTGTGGGTTTGCCGTTAAAAGTGGCGGCATTGTCGGTTTCTTCAAACCCGTCCTTAATATCGGCGATATCTTCAAGCAGAACCTGGGTTCCGTCGTTGGCCGTAATAATCGGAATCTTTCCGAATTCATGCCCGAAATCCTTGCGTTCCTTAACGCGAACCAGGACGTCTCCCCCCTGGGTTTTCACGGCGCCGCCGGGTAGCTCCACGGATGTCCTGCCGATCCGTTGAGCAACCTCCTCAAGGGTAAGGTTATAGGTTCGGAGTGTGTTCTGGGGAATTTCGATGCTGATTTCATAGTTGCGCACACCGGTAAGTTCCACCTGGGTGATGTCCGGATCCTGAAGCAATCGATCCCGCAAATATTCGGCATATTCACGCAAAATCCCCTCGCTCTGGTCACCGTAAAGCGCCAGCGAAACCACATAACGCTTTCTGGAAACGATCACCACCTGGGGCTCTTCGGCTTCTTCGGGGAAGGACGTAATCCGGTCCACCTCGCTCTGGATGTCCTGGGCCAGCCTTTGAAGATTTTCGCCTTCAATCATTTCCACGGTAACCGTTCCGGCCCCTTCTCTGGCAGAAGACCGTACTTCATTGACCCCTTCCAATCCCTGGACGGCTTCCTCTATGGCCAGAATGATACCCCTTTCCACTTCCTGGGGGCTGGCGCCGGGATAGGGGACGGTGATTTGAACCTGATCCAGTTCAAAGTAAGGAAAAATTTCCTTTTTGATCCGAAAGCCCATATAGAGCCCTCCAACCAAAAGTATCAGCATGACGAGGTTGGCCGTTACGGAATGGCCGGCCATCCAGACGATGGGGCCTTTTCTTTGGGGATCACTTTGCGGCAGGCGGGTCATACGACGAATTCCTATCCCTTTCGGCACGTTCCTTAGCAGGCCGGTCCCTTTTTATTCCAGATTTTAACGCATCCACACGCACGGACATTCCCTCCACCGCCCCCCGGGCAAATCCGAGACAATCAGTTGTTCTCCGGGCGTTAAGCCGTCCTGAAGCAGGACAACGTCGGCATCACGCCAGACCGGGCGCACCTTTCGAATTTGCAATGTTTGGTTTTCACCGGCGATCCAGACACTTGAATTATCCCTTAACGCCGTACGCGGAATTTGAAATACGCCGTCAAGTTTTCGCCCTTGGATTTCTACCCGGACGTACTCTCCGATTAACAGCGGTGGTCGATCCTGTCCGGAAGTCTTCAATCCCAGCGGGTCGGTTACCTCCACCAGAATTCGGGCCATGCGGCCTTGGGTGGAAAGATCTCCCATGAGCCGGGTAACGGTTCCGCTGCATTCATGGTCCTGGTCATAAATGATTCGGGCGGTTGAGCCGGAATTGCCGGCTTGGCCGGGGATTTGGATCCATTCGAGACGATCGACCGGTATGGACGTCTGGATTCGGTAGGAATCGGTTCCCACCAGTTCGGCCAACGGCTCCTGCGGTGTTACCTGAGAACCGAGATCCACCGTTTTAGAGCGAACCATGGCATTGAACGGCGCCATGATATGAGTTCGTTTAAAATCAAGCATTGCCTTTTTAAGGTCGGCTTCGGCCGCTTCCAGATCTGCTCGGGCTTTATCCAGATGGGGTTTGCGTAGCGCCAGTTCCTTCTCCATATCTTGTGCCGGGTCGTTCCCGTTTAACAGTTCCCATTCACGCTTGGCCACGTCCTGGTGGCCCAGCTCCAGTTTCAGGGCATACTCGGCATCGGTAACCGCACTTTGCTTTTGTTCCAGGTTCAACTCGTAGTCTTTGGGATCAATCTGAAGCACTTTCATGCCTTTTTTTAAAATGCCGCCTTCCGTGAATTCGGGATGGATTTCCACGATTTCTCCGGATACGCGGGGTTTTAACACGATTTCTCGGTCAGGAATTACGGTTCCCATGGCCGTTACGATAATCTGATAGCCGGAAGGCCGAACGGTTTCGACCCGGACCACCGGCGTCGGCTGGGTCGGCAGCCGTTTTTGGGTTCGGGGCGCACTGTTTTTCAGGTAAGATGCCGTACCCACACCCACACTGAGAATAATGAGCGATATGACAATTCTGAGGATGGGTCGCCGACTTGGACCGGGGTTTGAGTCTTTCCCGGCTAACCAATTGATAAACTTATTATCCGCCATTTTTATTTCCGCATGATATGTTATATTTTTCAATAATTTTCAAAGGGATAAAGATTCCATCCATGTTCCGCCCAGGGCGCGGTAGAGGCTGATGCGAGCACCCACCAGGTTGGTCTGCTGTTGGATTAAATCCCTTTCGAGCGCCTGAACTTTCAGCAGCTGGGTCAGTACCGGAAGGTAGTCGGTAAGCCCGTTACGATAGCGATTTCCTGCCTGCTTAAGGGCTTTCCGAGCCGTATCTAATACTTTCTCAAGACCCTTGATGTGCTCCCGCTGCTTGGACTCACTGACAATCGCATCTTCAACCTCTTTAATGGCTGTTAAAACCGTCTGCCGGTAAGCGGCCAGGTTTTCATCCACAACCGCCAGACTCCGGTCCACTTCAGCCGCCCGTCGTCTGCCGTCGAATATTGGGGCGGTTAGATTGCCCGCCAGACTGAGCAGCCAGTTGTCGAAAAGCACATCCAAATCCCCATCTCCATAGCGGGCTTGGCCCGTCAAGCTGATCGCCGGCAGACGGTTTGCCCGCGCGGCCGCCACCTGCCAGTCCGCCGCCCACAGCCGCATCCCGGCCGCCCGCAAATCCGGGCGGGCTGAGAGAAGATCGGCCGGCAGCCCGGTTGCCGGAATCCCCACCGGTTCCGGCAAGTCTTCCCGGCTGATATTCAACACCGTCTGCGGCAGTTTCCCCAGCAGGAGCGCCAGTTCATGCCTAAGCAGTTGCTCCTGAGCCTCGACCAGGGGAATTTCAGCCCTGACATCGTCAACAATTTGTTTTTGTTGATAAACATCAAGCGCCGACACCATGGCCTTTCGGAACCTCAGTTCAATAAGTTCCAGGTACGTCAGGTTGGCCTGAAGCTGTCGTTCCAAAAGCCGTTTTTGCATCCTCTGGGAAATAATATTGATCCAGCGATTGGCGACCTCTGCCGCCAGGGTCATTGCCACCGTGTTTAAATCTTCCCGTGCGGCGGTCGCCTCCAGAAGGGCGGATTCCCGCCCGGAACGAATGCGTCCCCAGAGATCCAGTTCGTAGCTGCTGATAATTCCCAGGAAGTAGTCTTGATTGGATACGGTTTTCCCGGAGCCGTCACCTGTGCGCTCACGCGTAAAAAAAGCCCCCCCGGTACCTGTCAAATCCGGATAAAGTGCTGCACCGGCCTGAACGGCCAGAGCCCGCGCTTGATTGAGTCGGGACCCGGCTTCTTTTAACGTTAAGTTGTCGGAAAGCGCTTGGGTGATCAGTGCGTTGAGGTCAGGATCATTAAAGACTTCCCACCACCGGGATAACGGTTGGGATTCCGCCGTATAAAGGGAAAACGTGCGCGGCAATTCACCCGCCGGTGATTGCCTTGCCCGTGGCTTGAACGGACTGCAGGATGTGACGAGCAGCAGGATAACCGCCAAGCTTATCGGTCCAACGACCTTTACATATACAGAATTTTTCATAACCATTATCGGTGGCACTTTGTTGCTTTTCGACGAGTTACAAGTTAGTTCGCTTCGCTCACAATTGGAATGATGGAACAATGGAATACTGG
>CAZDAB010000119.1:0-8358 GCA_964502855.1 uncultured Desulfobacteraceae bacterium
CGTTGTTGGTCCATCCCCGGCGTTTATATACCGCATCTTTAAGTTTTTCATAAAGATTTTCGCGAAACTTACGCAACAGCGCTATTTTTTCTTCCGTAGTTTTTCCGGTGATATCGACGTTATGCTTTTCGACAAGCTGTTTGTCGTAACGCTCGGCCCGGGATTCGTACTCAACGGTTTTTACCGGCCCCACCGCACGATAGGGAATATTATCATGCTCCCGCTGCCCAAAACCCATTTTAAGGTTGAAAATACGCTGGAAATTGTAAACCGCCTCACTCATTCGGATAAGGCCGTCAGCGGTTGTCTGCCTCCCGGTAACCGCCGTGTAATAATCTGCATACCACTCGACGTGTTTCATAACCTTTGCAGGCTCTGGAGTTTCCTTATTATCTTCAGGTACAACATCATTCCATGGGAGTTTGCACAGTCCACATAAACCAAACCATGTTCGGAACATGGGGAACCAGTGCAGCGCCTCTGCTTTTTGCTCAAAGGTCGGCATAAAATTATGCACCATATCAAGGAAGATCAACCATGCCTCGTCATGCTGCGGACCTTTAAGCGCAAGACCGTACCCCCCCTGCTGGGCAAGTGATTCTTTGGTCATATACTCGGAGAACTCCAGGCCCTTTGCCTCCATACCGATATCCTGCATTAGACCGGGGTCGGCGCCATAGTCTCTGGAAAAAATTATTTTCATTTCGCGAACCCCCCTGCCTATAATTTGTCCAAAACCCTCTCCTCGGGCCATTTGATGAACAACCTCAAGTGCGGCCGACCGATTGCCGAATGAAAGGTTCATTCCACCGGTATGGCTTTCGTTTATCATACCCGACTCAAAGCACTCCATGGCAAAGGCCGTGGAGGTTCCTACTGAAATGGTATCGAGGCCGTAAGTGTCACAGTAAAAATTCATTTCAATAATCGTATGCGGATCAAAAATACCCAGGTTTGAGCCACAGCCGGCTATGGTTTCATATTCCGGCCCGTCTACAAAAACTTTGATCCCTTTGTATGGACCGGTGAGAGGAACAAAGTCTTTGACACCATGGGAGCATGCAAGTGTACATCCCATCCAGCATCCATCATAGCCTGGATCAAATATGCGTCTGAAAATCTCCTGGCCGATATTGTCTGCTTCTGAATGCTGCCCGTACTGGAAATTACGGGTGGGCAACAGATCAAAGTCATTCATAATCGGGACAAGGTGGGTGGTTCCGATTTGTGCCATTCGGTTTTGCTTGGGATCGAGTTCGACAACTTCCCTGGAGTGCTTTCTCCCAACTTCTTTTAATGTATTCGCATCTGCAGGATTGTTTGTCTTGGTTGTGACCGTGTCCCAGCGGGCCACAATGGCTTTGATACCTTTATCAGCAAAGACACCGCCGATACCCCCGCGCCCTGCCTGTTTATATCTGGCACGCTTGCGTTTTAGATCGTACCAGGTAAAATTCAGGCATCCCATTCGTGTGTTTTTAGCCCCCGGGCCTGTGGAAACTACAGAAATATTACGCGGTTTTCCTTTGGCGAAATATTTTGTTAATATTGCAGAAAGAGTATAGGAATCATCCGGTAATCCTGACGCCTCAAAGATCTGAACCTTCTCATCAATACCATCGATAAAAATAACAACATCTTTTAATGATTTTCCCGTAATTTCCAGTGCGTCAAATCCGGAAAACTTAAGATAAGGACCAAAATAGCCCCCGACATTAGAGTCTATTACAGACCCTGTTAACGGAGAAATGGTGGTGACGATACTTTTGCCGGAGCCGGGATATACGGGTGTCCCGCCCATAGGGCCGGACGCGATACATATGGCGTTTTCAGGATCACTCCATTTTGTTGTGCTGTTGACAGCATTCCATAGAAGCCAGAGATCAAAACCTTTGCCGCCGATAAAGACGTTTTTCATTTTTTCAGTAACCGGCTTAACGGAAATGACACAATCCGAAATGTCTATACAAAGGGTCTGGTTTGCATAACCCTTTTCAATAACCGGCCGGTCATAATTAAATACCTTGAACGATTCCATTTTATATTCTGCCATTATATCAAACCTTTCTGTTATTCTGTTCTACTGTTCATTTGAAAAATTTTTAATCATAATTTCACCCAGCTCTTTGGATCGTTTTGTGGCTATTTCCACGGCATTAATGAGGGTGGTTCGAAGTCCGCCTTTTTCCAGAGTATGAATGCCGGCGATAGCTGTTCCACCGGGAGAGGTAACCATGTCCTTTAACCTACAGGGATGTTCTTTTGTCTCAAGCAATAATTTTGCCGCGCCCAAAACCGTTTGCGATGAAAGAAAAAGAGCATCTTCCCTTGATAGACCCACCTTTACTCCGGCATCAGCCAGGGCATCGACAATTAAAAAGATATAGGCAGGCCCGCTGCCGCTTAAGCCGGTAATTGCATCCATAAGAATATTTTCTTTAAGAAAAATGCTTTTTCCCATTGAATTGAAAATAGCCAGAGACAGTTTGATGTCTTCTTCGGTGGATTCTCCACCGGCCGCGATAACCGAAGCACTCTCCTTAACGAAGGCCGCGATATTAGGCATCACGCGAATAAGACGCAATTTTTTATTCAGACACGATTCTATGGCGGCCAGAGGAACACCGGCGGCAATAGAGATGATAAGCTTAGACATGTCCAGGCAGGACGCCGTTTCCTTTAATACTGACGCAATGATTTGAGGTTTGACTGCATAGATAATAATTTCTGAAGCTTTTACCGCTTTTATGTTATCTGTTGTGGTAACGACGCCGTATTTTTCTTGGATGGATTTTAGTTTATTTTCACGAATATCCGTGCAAATGATATTTTTAGGATCGGATGATTCCGAAGAAATGAGCCCGCTTAAAAGGGCTTCCCCCATATTTCCTGTTCCGATTATGCTGATTTTTTTGTTTTTTAACATGAATTTTATTCCCCCTTAATTAGTATAATGATTTAATTTGGTTTTTTTGCATATTAATTGCTTTAAAACCGGACGGATTTGAACAGTTAACTAGTGTCCATCCATAAATGGTCTTTTTGCCCAATCTCTGCGTTATGTTCAAAAAATAATCCTCGGAATATCAAATATATGCCTGTGGTTATTTTTTTCACATGCCTTGATCTTGAACAAAAATCCTCATTTATCGATGGACACTAACTAATCAATAAAATGTACTATTATCGCTTGAATGTTTACTATGTCAATGATTTTGCCTGAAATATCTTGACTTATTCTAAATATATCATTAATTTTTAGGGAATAAAATCGATTGATTAAGAAATTAACACAAAAAACGAAAGATTATTTTTTATATGTTTGTCATTGGCAATTTATTAAAGGCTATTGCGGTGGTTCTCCACTATGTTCTTCATTTTTACATGTGGATTGTTATAGCTCGGGCAGTACTTTCCTGGGTGAATCCCGACCCTTACAATCCGATCGTTCGTTTTATTCACAATGTTACCGAACCCGTACTGTATCGTATCCGTACAAAATTACCCCTTGATTTTGCCGGTATAGATTTTTCTCCAATTATTGTTATTCTGGGCATCATATTTTTGCAAAACTTTGTTGTAAGCAGCCTTTTTAGAATGTCCGCAAGTTTTATGTAACCTATAAAGGAAGGTGACACATCATGACAATTACATCCCTTGATATTCAGCAACATCAGTTCAAAACCAGGTTCAGAGGATTCGACATCCGGGAAGTGGATACATTTCTTGAGCAGATGGCGGATGCCTTCGAATCATTGCAAAGAGAAAACAAAAATTTGCGTGAAGATATTAAACGGCTTAAAATTGAAAGCCAGGGATACAAAGGACGTGAAGAGACGTTTAAGCGGGTAATGCTCAATTCTCAGAAAGTGTTAGATCAGATGAAGCAAAATGCCCGTAAATCGGCCGAATTACTCATTGCGGACGCCGAAGTTAATGCGGAAAAAATTCTTAGTAGAGCGCAGAACCGGCTTGCTCAACTTCATGAAGATATTACAGAACTAAAACGGCAGCGCATGCAGATAGAGGTCCAGATTCGCTCAATTATCGAAAGCCATTCCAAACTCCTTGAGATAGGGAAAGAAGAGGCCGGAATCCGGGAGGAGGAAGATTCCAAGTTGAAATTGTTCAAACAATCGTAACTCCTTGGTTTTTTGAAACCGTTAAACCGTGTTGCGAGCGATCTAATTATATTGGGAGCATAACATGGCAAAAATAGATGCGTTTTTTAAATTGATGAATGAACAGGGTGCTTCAGACCTCCATCTGGTGGCGGGACAGCCCCCTGCGCTAAGGATACGGGGCGAAATGGAAAGGGTCAAATATAAGGTTCTGGATAATGATGAACTGAAAGCCATGCTCTATGAAATTGCCCCCGAACATAAGGTAAAGGAGTTTGAGGAAACAGGAGATATTGATTTCGGCTATGACGTACTCGGTATTGCCAGGTACCGGTCAAATTTCTTTATGCAAAAACATGGGGTGGCGGCGGTTTTTAGACAAATTCCTGAGCAAATAATGACTGCCGAACAGTTGGGTCTTCCTGAGGTGATTTCCAAGCTGGCCTCACTCCCAAGGGGGCTGGTTCTGGTGACAGGACCTACAGGATGCGGTAAATCAACCACCCTGGCCTCGATAATTGATGTGGCAAACCGAGTCCGTAAGGATCATATCATTACCATAGAAGACCCCATTGAATTTGTCCACCAAAGCAAGGGGTGTATTATAAATCACCGTGAGATCGGTCTCCATACCAACTCGTTCAGCGCAGCTTTAAGGGGTGCCCTGCGAGAGGACCCGGACATTATTCTCGTCGGTGAAATGAGAGATCTTGAGACCATATCACTTGCCATAGAAGCCGCATCCACCGGACATCTTGTTTTTAGCACGCTTCACACATCGAGTGCAGCGAAAACCGTTGATCGTATCATCGAAGTTTTCCCTGCAGATCAGCAGAATCAGATCCGTTCGACCCTATCCGACGGAATTCGAGCAATTATAGCACAGGTTCTGTTTAAAAGAGTAGATAAAATAGGACGTTGCCCCGCCCTGGAAATATTGATTGCAACTCCGGCGGTCCGGAATCTTGTCAGGGAAGGGAAAACCCACCAGATTGCCTCAATGATCCAGACCGGCAAGAAATACGGAATGCAACTTTTAGATGATGCCATTATGGATTTGCTAAACAATGGATGGATAGGTGCTGACGAAGCCTATGCCAAATCAAATGACAAGGGAAAGTTCAGACCTTTTTTGAAGAATCCTCCGACTGACTTCACCGAAGCATAACAATTTTGTGAGGTTCTATTTTGAAAAAACAGGAAATTGATCATATTCTGGCAAGAATGCTCGATTCATACGATAATGTCTCCGATCTTAATATCACCGTGGGGAAACCGTTTCAGGTTGAGACAGCGGGAGATCTCGCCGTCGTCGAAATGAATCCACCTTTTGACGAGATTACTCCGTTTCAGGCTGAAATCTTCGCGCTCAACCTTTTAAATCAGAACCGGCGCCTCACCGAGAATCTCCTGCTTGAGGGATCGTGCGATTCATCCTACGAGCTTCCGGGCAAGGCTCGCTTCAGAGTCAACGTCTTTTCCCAGCGGGGTAATTACTCCATTGTTTTGAGAAAACTTGCAACCAAAATTCCCACCTGTCAGGAATTGGGCATTCCTGAATCCTTTCTCAAAATGGCTGAGGAAAAAAACGGCTTCATCCTGGTCACCGGAGCCACCGGTACCGGAAAAACAACCTCCCTGGCCGCAGTGCTTAACGAGATTAATGACCTCAGATCGGTCCACGTGGTGACTCTTGAGGATCCGGTGGAGTATGACCATCCTCACAAAATGGCTACTTTCAACCAGCGCGAGATGGGGCAAGACTTCGATACATTTGCACATGGCCTCAGAGCAGCTTTGCGCCAGGCTCCCAAGGTAATTCTGGTTGGGGAGATGCGTGACAGGGAAACGGTGGAAATCGGCCTGAGTGCGGCCGAGACCGGACACCTGGTTTTAAGCACTCTCCACACTGTTGATGCCGGACAGACAATGAACCGTATCCTCGGCATGTTCCCTGTTGAAGAAGAAAATCAGATTCGTATTCGGCTTGCCGACGCAATCCGCTGGATCGTATGTCAAAGACTTCTTCCCAAAGAGGGGGGAGGGCGGATAGCGGCCTTTGAAATCATGCGCACCAACCTGCGGGTCAAGGACTTGATACTGCATGGAGAATCTGAGGAAAAAACGTATTACGATGTCATTCATGACGGGAAAGCTTTCGGTATGACTACCTTTGACGATTACATCCTTGGGTTATACGAAAAGGGCCTCATTACCGAGGAGACTGCCATGGCCTATGCTTCCCGCAAAGGCGTACTGGGCCGCGGGATCGATTCAATCAAGAGCTCACGCGGAGAAGCAACAACGGATATTAAGGATCTTAAAGTGGATCACGATTACGGCAAGACGGTTTAGTCGTGGGCAGACGTTTTGGCCTTTGCCGATGGAACGCCAAAAAAGGAAAAAATCATGGACGTGGTATGCGAAAAATGCCGGAGTAAGTTTCAAATTCCGGACAAAAAGCTTCCCAAAGGACAGGTGTTCTCTGTAATTTGTCCCAAATGCACCAACAAAGTTTCCGTAGATACTCGTTTTGACATTCCGTTGTCAACCAAAGAGACTCCGGCCCCGTCCGCCGAACCAAAACCCGGATTGAATAAAACCATCATTGAGGAAGTCGATTCCAGCGCTTACGACGCTTCGGAAAAACCTTTCGATTTTGTTGAAGAAGGCGTGGAGACCGCTCTTTTGTGTGAACCGGAACCGGCAGTCCGGGCCAAAATCATAACGGCCCTGTATAACATGGGATATCATACCACGGCACCCCAGTCCCATAAAGACACTCTAAAGCAGATGCGATTCCATGTCTTTGATATGGTGGTTCTTAACGAGCGGTTCGGTACCAGGGATCCTGATATGAACAGTGTTCTCAAATACCTGGATCGTCTCAATATGTCTGTCCGGCGAAACATCTTCCTGACGCTGATAACCAACCGCTTTCGCACCATGGATAATATGGCGGCCTTTAACAAGAGCGTCAACCTTATTGTCAACTTGAAAAACATAAATGAAATTGAAAAAATTCTGAGACGAGGGGTTGCCGACAATAAAGCCTTCTATCGTGTTTTTAAGGAGTCACTTGTCAAGACCGGCAGGGTCTGAACATTATTTATTGCCTATTTTAAACGTTAAAACGATGGAATATACTTGTGCCGACTATCGTTTTGAAATGATACTGTTAAACCTTAAGCGTCGCTTGCAGCACGAAGGCCTCAGTGAGGAGGAAAGGGACGACATCCTCTTGCAGATTAAAAAACTTGAGGCGAAAATGGGGCTTGAATAGGAAAAATGAAATTAATTGAAATTTCGCCCCAACTCTATCTTGTTCCTCTTGACCAGAATCTGCCCGGATTTACATCGTTTATAGGGGCCTGGATCTTAAAAGGCAAAAAAACCTTATTGGTGGATGTCGGACCTGCCGCCACTGTTCCTGTGCTTGTAAAATCCTTAGAAAGCCTGGGAATACGGCGTCTTGACGCAGTTTTATTGACCCACATTCATATAGATCACGCCGGAGGAGCAGGAGATCTGGCCGAGCTTTTTCCCGACGTTTCCATTATCTGTCACGAAAAAGGCATCCAGCACCTTGCAGATCCCTCACGGTTATGGGAAGGGAGTCTCAAAACCCTTGGTCAAACGGCCCAAGTCTATGGACCGTTCCGGCCGGTTCCCCGGAAATTGCTTTACAATGCGGCTCGATATCAAGAAGATAACATTACGCCGATCCTGACGCCCGGGCATGCCCCTCATCATGTCAGCTACCTTTTGGGTCCATACCTTTTTGCAGGAGAGGCCGGGGGAGTTTATCTCGATATTTCCGGTGACGGCTTTTATCTTAGACCTGCCACACCGCCCCGTTTTTTTCTAGAGACTTCCATCAAGAGCATCGATGCTCTGATTGCCAGAAATCCCTCAATCATCTGTTACGGACATTTCGGCATGAACAAAAATGCTTTGAACATGTTGAAAAACCACCGTGAGCAGCTTTTGCTCTGGAAAAAAATTATCGAGGATGAGATGGTCCACCTCAGTAAAGATAAGGACGAAGATTTCCTCAAAAGCTGTCTGCAAAGGCTTTTAAAGCAAGATCCTTTTCTTGAAGGGTTTTTTCATATGGATGAGGCTGTAAAAGAGAGGGAGAGGGGATTTCTGAAAAACAGCATAAAAGGATTTACAGACTATCTAGTGTCCATCCATAAATGAGGATTTTTGTTCAAGATCAAGGCATGTGAAAAAA